>NZ_JADEXD010000043.1 GCF_015207285.1 Tychonema sp. LEGE 07203
ATTGTGGGATGGGCACGCGAGCCCGTCCCACAATTTGATTAAAAGGACTTTTGCAAGAGGTCTAATGAAACGCTGCCTAATTCTGTAGTTATAATGTCAGTTGTCCGTATTACGCAAAAAATAATTGACTGAACTCGCAGGATGGATCGCACTCATCAAATTGCGGATACATTCGATATATTAAAGGCATTCATAGCCAATTGCCCGCTTGTTATTTAAGGTTCCATTGTAAATTTGGTCAGAGGAGTGATTATGAGACGATTATTTTCGGCACTAGCGGTAACAGGTTGCTTGCTGACAGGCTTGCCCGCCATCAGTTTAGCCCAGTCGATGCCGGGATTCACGATTTTCGGCGGCCCCGATCGCGCCAATCAGTTAAACTACCGCTTGGATTACGGCAGAGCCGGGATGAGCGGCGACAGATACCGGCTGCGAATTCCTTCCAAAAAAGTAACTTTGGCGATCGCCCAACTGAACATATCCTATCCAGACTATTACAAAGGCGAATTCGACCAAAAAGACATTAAAGTGCGCGTCAAAGACAAAACAATACAATTGCAAGAAGTAATCTGGGACAAAGAGAATCGTTTCATAGAAATTTATCCCACAGAGCCAATTCCTGCCGGTAGCAACGTTGAGGTTGTACTCTCCAACGTCCAAAACCCGAGACCGGGCGGAATGTACCATTTCAACGTCCGCATCCGCACCCCAGGAGATGTACCCTTGATGCGTTACCTGGGGACTTGGCTGTTGAGCATTGAGTGAAAAAATAGTTCGGGTTTGAGTTAGGGGAACTCAGATATTGCACCATTCTCAATAATTTTTTCAGGGCGGGCTTTCCTGGCTGCCCCGCCAGAAAATCTACTTTTTGTCGAACAAGCCCGAAAGCCTGGGCGATCGAGAACGGTGCAAGATGTGAGGGCAAGAAATTCGCTTGTCAAGCGATCGCCACATTTAATTTAAGTGTGGCGATCGTTTTGCTGCGGGCAAAAATTTAACACTACTCAAATCCGGGTTTTCGGGAGTTTTAAAATAGAACCTCCGGCTCATATCACAATTCTCAATCATTCGTAATAATAAGTCTAGGGGCACTCCCTCGATAGTTGCCCTTCGCTAATTAGGGGTACAGAGGTGCTACCCCTAAAAAATGTTTACCCATCAAATAAGATTGCTCTAGCCGTACTTGCAGCATGAATTTACTAGCAAAAATCAAAACAATCAAACTTCCTCCAGCGCTGCGATCGAAAAATTATCGCCTGTTTTTTGCAGGACAAGGCATCTCCCTGATTGGCAATTGGATGACCCAAGTCGCTACTGTGTGGCTGGTATACAACTTGAGCGATTCACCTTGGATGCTGGGCGTAGTAGGATTTACCAGTCAAATCCCCACATTAATTTTACTGCCTGTTGCAGGAGTTTTAATCGATCGCTGGAACCGGCACCGAGTGATAATTGCCACTCAAATATTATCAATGGTTCAATCCTTAGCTTTAGCATTTTTAGCCTTCACAGGAGTAGTGAACATTTGGCAGATCCTGGTACTGAGTTTCTTCCAAGGCGCAATTAACGCCTTTGACGCGCCCGCACGGCAAGCTTTTGTCCCCGAACTCGTAGAAAAAAAAGAACACTTAGCAAACGCGATCGCCATTAATGCTTCCATGTTCAACGGAGCCAGACTAATCGGCCCAGCAATTGCAGGATTGGTAATAGCAACACTCGGAGCGAGTTACTGCTTTCTGATTGACGGACTGAGCTACATCGCTGTAATTGCAGGCTTATTAGCGATGAAAATCAAGCCGCGCAAAATCCCCGAAACTACAACCAAACCCCTACAAAGATTAAAAGAAGGATTCACTTATGCCTTCGGCTTTCCCCCAATTAGAGCAATCTTAACGCTATTAGCATTAGTCAGTTTTGCCGGAATGTCCCACACAGTTTTAGTCCCAATTTTTGCCGCCAAAATTCTGCACGGCGACGCCCAAACCCTCGGCTACTTGATGGCAGCCTCTGGAGTCGGAGCATTTGCAGGCGCGATTTATCTGATAGGACGAAAAAGCATCATCGGCATGGGCAAATTGATTGCAATTTCACCAGCAATCATGGGATTTGGACTAATAGGTTTTGGTTTGTCCCGCGTCTTGTGGCTCTCATTAATCGTGATGTTATTCGTAGGGTTTGGTTTCATCATCCAATTTGCAGGAGGAAACACATTTTTGCAAACAATCGTGGAAGACGACAAACGCGGCAGAGTGATGAGCATATACACGATGGCATTTTTTGGAGTAACACCCTTTGGGAATTTAGTAGCCGGCGGATTAGCCAATTATATCGGCGCTCCAAATACAGTCATCATTGGAGGTATAATTTGTATTTTAGGCTCAATAGTTTTTACCAAACAGTTGCCAGCTTTAAAACATTTAGTTAGACCAATTTATCAAAAAATGGGTTTAATTTCCTAAACAACCTGTAAACTTCTCTCATCTCATCTCATCTCTTTCTCTGCGCCCTCTGCGCCCTCTGCGGTTAAAACATCCAAATTAAATACGCAACCAGAGGTTAAACCAATGGCAAATACAAGTCCAATTCCACAGCAGAGCGATCGCGTTCCCTTAAAAACCTGGATCGGCGTCATGGGAACAATCCTCGGCGCTTTCATGGCAGTTTTGGACATCCAAATCACCAACGCATCTCTCAAAGATATCCAAGCAGCATTAGGCGCAACTTTAGAAGAAGGTTCTTGGATTTCCACCGCCTATCTAGTCGCCGAAATCGTCGTAATTCCGATGACAGGTTGGCTGTCGCAAGTGTTTTCTGTGCGCCGATACATATTGGTAAATGCTGCCTTTTTCACCTTTTTTTCCATGTGCTGCGCTCAGGCATGGAACTTGAGTTCAATGATTGTATTTCGAGCTTTGCAGGGGTTTACAGGCGGCATTTTAATTCCAATGGCTTTTGGATTTTTGCTAACCAATTTGCCGCCCAAAAAACAGCCGATCGGCATGGCGATGTTTGCACTGACAGCTACTTTTGCACCATCCATCGGGCCGACATTGGGAGGATGGCTGACGGAGAATTACGGTTGGCAATATGTCTTTTATTTAAATTTGGTTCCGGGGCTGCTGCTGCTAGCTGCTGTGTGGTACGCAGTTGACCCTAAGCCGATGCAGCTAGAACTGCTAAAAGGCGGCGACTGGTGGGGAATTATCTCAATGGCGATCGGCTTGGGTTCCCTGCAAGTTGTATTAGAAGAAGGCAGCCGCAAAGACTGGTTTAGTTCAGATTTTATTGTGCGTTTAAGCATAATTGCTGCAATATTCCTCGGCACTTTTTTCTGGATAGAACTAACTCGAAAAAACCCGTTTATCAACTTGCGATTGCTAACTCGCCGCAATTTTGGTTTGGCAACTATTGTGAATATTTCACTGGGGGTAGGATTGTACGGCTCAGTGTACATTTTGCCTTTATATTTAGGTCAGATCCAGCAGTACAATGCCATGCAAATTGGTGAGGTAATTATGTGGGCGGGGGTGCCGCAGTTATTTATCGTGCCAATCGTGCCGAAATTGATGCAGCGAATCGATTTGCGGGTGCTGATTGGTGCAGGTGTGAGTTTGTTTGCGGTGAGTTGTTTTATGAATGCCAGCATGACTCACGATACGGGTATCGATCAGTTGCGTTGGTCGCAATTGGTGCGAGCATTGGGACAGCCTTTAATTATGGTGCCGCTGTCAACTATTGCCACGGCTGGTATGGAGAAACACGAGGCTGGTTCTGCTTCTGGTTTGTTTAATATGATGCGAAATATGGGAGGTTCGATGGGGATTGCAGCGCTAGCAACTTTGGTGACGCAGCGGGAGCAATTTCACTCGAATCGATTGGGGGAATCTGTTTCTTTGTACAATCCGGCAACGCAGGAAAGACTCAATCAAATGACTCAGTATTTTGTGAGTCGCGGTGCAGATGTAAGCGTGGCGCAAGATCGGGCAATTAAGGTAATTGATAATATTGTCCGCCGCGAAGCTTATGTAATGGCTTTTAATGATTGTTTTTACTTTGTGGGAATTGCTTTGTTGTTAAGTGGGATTGCTATTTTGGGCTTTAAAAAGGTGAAAGCGGGTGCGGGTGCTGGGGGCGCTCATTGATGGGCTATGGTGCAGAAAATGTATATTTGGGGCGAGCAGGATGCTCACCCGACAATAATTTTAACAGGTTTCAAAATCCCAACGAAATGTTTTTTAGCTTGTTTACCATTCTTGTTGGGCTTCTGCTTCGGCTTGGATTAAGTTTTGCCGCAGTTGCACCCAATTTATTTGATGAGAGGGCGAGTCTTTGATGAGTTTTCCGCGCTGTAAATGCAGGACTCGCGTGCTAAATTGCTCGGCTAATTCTAATTGGTGGTTTACCATTAAAATTGTGGTTTGATTGTTAGTTAGCTGTGTTAATACTTGCAAAATGTGGGCGGCTTTTCCTGCGTCTAAGGCGGATGTTGGTTCGTCTAAAAGCAAGATTTTGGGTTCCAAAATGATGCCGCGGGCGATCGCCACTAACTGTTTTTGGCCTGTGGAAAGCTGCAATTCGGTGCGATCGAGCCATTCTTGGGGGATATGAAGTTGTTCAATAACCCCGCTAATTCTCTGTGCAATGTTTGATGGAGTTACGCCCCGCAACTTCAAAGGATAAGCCAACGCCTCCCGCACCGACATCCCCAAAAGCTTGGATTCTTGCAGGATGAGGGTGATTTGTCTGCGGAGTTCGATCGCAGGTATTTGTCGGTAATCCCGATTTTCCAGATAAATCGAGCCGCTGGTGGGGCTGCTGAGTCGGTTTAACAACCGCAACAGCGTTGTTTTCCCCGCACCTGAAGGGCCGACAATTGCGACGCGAGATCCCTTGTGTACCTGAAACGAGATATTGTCTAATAAGTAGCTAGAGGCGATCGGTGTTTTCAAACTTACACCATCAACGCGCAGTTGAGGAATTGTTTCTGTATTATTTTCTGAATAATTAGGCATTTAATTTATTTAAAATCCCAAAAAGTTGCATATTTCGATCCCCCTAAATCCCCTTAAGAAGGGGGACTTTGAGAAGAATCTTGTCCCCCCCTTGGTAGGGGCGGTGCCCCCGTGCCCGCCCTCTTGGTTAGGGGGGAGCGGATTCTATGCAACGACCTATAAAATTGGTATGAGTCCAGGAAGATAACAGCTAAATTCATCCGTGTATCCGTGTCCGCATCCGTGTCGTGCCGCTCTTCTTTCTCAAACCTTTACTGCTTTTTCCAATGGAAAACCCAACTGTTCCCGCTGTTCCAAATAAAGCTGAGCCACCCGTCGCGCCAAATTGCGAATTTTGGTAATGTAGCGAGTTCTTTCCGTCACCGAAATCACGCCTCTAGCATCGAGTAAATTGAAAGTATGCGAACATTTTAACACATAATCAAGACTGGGCAAAACCAATCCTTTTTTTGTCAGTTGTTCCGCCTCTTGCTCGTACAATCCAAACAAAGTAAACAGCAATTCAGGATTGGAAGCTTCAAAGTTATAAGTACACTGTTCTATTTCTCCTTGCAGGTGAACGTCGCCGTAAGTTACGCCATCTTTCCACTGAATTTTCGTCATCGCATCGACTTCTTGCAGATACATCGCGAGGCGTTCGAGTCCGTAGGTAATTTCAATAGAGACGGGGCGACAGTCAATGCTGCCGCACTGTTGAAAGTAGGTAAATTGGGTGATTTCCATGCCGTCAAGCCAGACTTCCCAGCCCACACCCCAAGCTCCGAGGGTAGGCGATTCCCAATTGTCTTCTACAAAGCGAATGTCGTGGTCTTCTGGGCGAATTCCTAATGCTCTGAGGGAGTCTAAATAGATGTCTTGGATGTTGGGAGGAGATGGTTTAATCAGGACTTGATATTGATAGTAATGTTGGAAGCGGTTGGGGTTTTCGCCGTAGCGTCCGTCGGTGGGGCGGCGACAGGGTTCGACATAGGCGACTGACCAAGGTTCGGGGCCAATTGCTCTGAGGAAGGTGTGGGGATTCATGGTTCCTGCACCTTTTTCTGTGTCGTAGGATTGGGCGATCAGGCATCCTCGATCGCTCCAGAATTGATTTAAAGTTGCAATGATTGATTGAAAGTTCACTGGTTTAAATATGGTTGGTGAGTGTCTAAACTTATTTAAGCATACTCAAGGCAGGGTTGATTGAAATGGCGTTACTCGATCGGGGTATGAAAAAAATAACTTGAAAATCCCGAAGTTTTGTGGATACTGGTTTCTATGACTTGCGTATTTAGCCTTTCTTGCCCTAAATCAGCAATGCCAAAATTCAATCAGGCGATCGGTTCCCGAAGTCCTATAGCAATATCAAAGTTTCAGCCGATTGATTCCCACCATTACAAAGGGGCAAATGTCAAGTAATTTCCGTATCGAGTCGCTTCAGGAAAATCCGTAGTTGGCCCTCGCTATACCGTTAAAAATCTCCGTTCATTAAATGAGAGACTTCTGGTTGTGGAATCCCAAGAAAATGACGTACTTCGCGTTGTTTCAAGTTGCGCTGTTTCAGGATACGGATTACTTGAATCCCTATTTTGCCCCGCCCAAAAAGTTCATCTGCATCCTCCAATCCAAGGTCAGCAAATACATTGCCGCTGCTTTCTTCACAAATTGGTTCAGGTATCATAGTTCTCTCCTGACATGGTAAACTACCCATCTTCGATTCCCATCAATAACTCATGAAAACAGACACCATTTTCTACAGCCTGTTTCAAGAATTTCCCCGCTTCTTTTTTGAACTGATCGATCGCCCTCCAGACGAAGCCGCCGCCTACGAATTCACCTCCCGCGAAATCAAACAACTCGCATTCCGCATCGACGGGTTATTTCTACCCACAACCGAAGAACCGGAAAAACCATTTTACTTGGCGGAAGTTCAGTTTCAACCCGATGCCGACTTGTACTACCGCATCTTTGGCGAACTCTTTCTCTATCTGCGACAATACAAACCCGTCAATCCTTGGCGCGTCGTTGTCATCTATCCCAGCCGCCGCATCGAACACGAACAGATGCTGCAATTTCAGGAATTGTTAACCAGTCAGCGCGTGCGACGGATTTACCTCGATGAATTGCCAGAAGCCGCAGATCGATCGCTCGGAGTGAAAGTTGTTAAACTGGTAATCGAGCCAGCAGAGACAGCGGCAGAACAAGCACGGCAGTCGATCGCAATGGCCCGACAACAGTTATCCGATCCGATCGTTCTACGCGATTTAATTAACCTCATCGAAACAATTATCGTCTACAAACTCCCCCAAAAAAGCCGCGAGGAAATTGCCGCCATGTTGAATTTAAGCGAACTCAGAAACACTCGTTTTTATCAGGAAGTCAAGCAAGAAGGTTTAGAAGAAGGACTCGAACAAGGTGAGCGGCAGGCGAAATTAGAAGCCATTCGTCGGATGCTAGCGTTTGGAATGAATTTAGAGACGATCGCACAATTATTAGATTTGTCTCTCGAATTTGTGCAGCAAACAATTAACAAAATCCAACGGGAATCGATGTCAGTCCCCGAACAAAATCTCGACTCGTCGATCGAACTCTTAACTCAGCAGCGATCGCTCTTTTCTGCGGAACAATTAACCGAACTAGCGCAGCTAATCGAACCCTTACCTGATGATATCGATGTGCTTTCAGAAGCAATTTCATCCTGGACTGAAAATTACCCTTCAATTCAGGAAGCTCGATCCAAACTGCTCGAACCACTGCCGCCGATCGCTAAAGCATCAGAAAAAGCAGAAATTCCAGAAAATAGCGAATCTAAAATTGGCTATCGGCTCAACAAACCAGCTCTCCAAAATGCTATTTTATTGTAGCTATAATTCGGCGGTTGAAACCGCTACTACAGAAACAAAGCCCGGATGGTGCGCGGGCTAAGAAATAAAGCTGGGATTTCAGCTAAATTGTAAGGCTCTTGTAGGGGCAATCCCCCCGTGGTTGCCCCTACAAAAGCCATAGTGCGTCAGTCCTCTAAAAAACAAAATAGTCAGAGCCCCGACTTCTTGAATAAGTCGGGGCTCTGACTGTGAAAAGGTTTAGATTGCTTTCTCGTTTAGTCTGCAGGAGTGAGGGAAACTAATAGGGTGATGCTGTCAACGCCGATGACATAAACAGTGTCTCCCGGTGTGAGGGTGATTTGGCGATCGCACCGTGCGGGCCACCAGCTACCTTGAAAGCGGACGCGACCTGTTTGGTTCGGGTAAATCGATTCATCGACGACTGCTTCTTCGTTGAAGTAGTGAAAATTGGTATTGATGTAGTTGTCGATTAACATATTATCTGCTGTGCTGTAGCTGTGGACAGAAAAAATAGAACCGAAAGCTTTTGCTAAGTTGAACATTTTACTGACTCCTTTTGTGTTAAAATATAGGGAATTCTTAGGTACTATTTCTGCTATTTTCAAGGCTGCATTTCCTGGTTCTTGATGCTGTAACTTAGTCGGCGGGAGCGAGGGAAACTAATAGGGTGATGCTGTCAACGCCAATGACATAAACCGTGTCTCCCGGTGTGAGGGTAATTTGGCGATCGCACCGTGCGGGCCACCAGCTACCTTGAAAGCGGACGCGACCTGTTTGGTTCGGGTAAATCGACTCATCGACGACTGCTTCTTCGTTGAAGTAGTGAAAATTGGTATTGACGTAATTTTTGATTAACATATTGTTGGCTGTGCTGTATCCTTGAGTGGAAAAAATCGATCCGAAAGCTTTTACTACGTTGAACATGATATTTACTCCTGTTGTGTTAAAATATATGGATGTGTAATTGTCTGTTTATGCTATTTGAGAGGCTGCATTTCCTAGGTTGAGATTGATTGATTGCCCTGATATTTCATTGTTCTTGTCTGTGGTGCTTCCATCCGGATCGAAGGCAAAGAATTTTTGAAAGTTTGAAGGGATTTGAGCAGCGGTTGCCGGGAGTCTAAATCGACTAATTTCGAGGTATTGAATTAAGGATTTAGCTGTCGCTCAGTTGCTGGGATTTACATCAATGGTAGATGTTGTTAGCTACATTAGCGCTTGGTTGATTCCGCATTACTCCTGCTTTGAAGATGTTTTATTTTTCGGTTTGCTGTTTTGACTCGGTTGTGACTCGCTTGCTTTACACTTACTAATTTGCCAGAAGTCGAATGTCTGTGGTGCGATCGCCCTGACACTTTCGGGTTCCGGTACTGGCACAGGACACTTGTGTCCGGAAAAACAACGATTTATCAAGCATTTCAGCTTATGAGTATGGTCGGTAGCTGTGCCAATCGAGCAAAGTGGACTACCGCCGGCGGTGAATTTTGAGTTTACGCAATGTCGATCGGCAAATCCGGAATATCCATACATATGTAATGCGCGACTCGCACCGTCGCCGATAAAATACCGTTATAGGCTTGTAATCAGGGCCCAAGTCCTCTCTCCTCTGATGAATACCCAAATCCGATCGGAACCGATTTTGCGTACTTAGGGCTTGCTGAATATATCGATCGAACTTGACGTGGCGAAAGGTTATTCGATCGGGCGATCGAGAATAAAGTCCAAGATCAACAGGTAAAATAGGTCAAAACCCGTGCATCGCCACCTGCGATCTCATGTACAAAAAAGCCTCGCGGTGCCTCCAGCCCCCATCCAAGTTTGAACAGCCTTTCTCCGAAAGGCTGTCATCAGACAACCGTTGAGTAAAAATGGGCGAACTAATCCCGCAGTCAGAATTTGAATCAGAATATGCTGAAAACTTCCCTACAGACTCATGGGGCACCAGCCAAATCATGGAGGATGGCATTGGGGGTATTAATTATCAAAGAAAAACTCTTAATTAGCGACCCTTCAAACGGTAGAACAGATCCGGAAAAATCCCTATCTGCAATACTTTATCGGTAGATCGAGCTACAGTAATGAACTAAGCTGTTGCCCGTATAGATTGTGTATGGCGATTGAGGGGGAGAGGGGGAGAGGATTTGACGATTTTTGATCGTCATCAAAATATACAATGTTTATTTGCACAACAGCTTACCATTTTACCCATCACCCCGCCGTACACTTTCGACGGGCGTATTAGTCCCAACCTAATTAATAAAGTGAACGAACGCATGGTTGAAAAAATGCGAGAAATCACTAAGCGTCAAACCCGAAAAAAAAGGATTCGGACAAAAATGAATTGTCCAATCGCGGTAAGTCGATCGTAGATGCAACCTGCGCCCCGGCCGACATTAATTATCCGATCGACTTAGGACTATCAAACACAGCCAGAGTTCATACCGAAAAAATCCTAGATATCCTGTACAAACAAATCAAAGAAAACACCACTAAAGAACCAATAACCTACCGTAATCTTGCCAGAAAAGACTACTTATCAATAGCCAAACAAAGACGACCCACCCGCACAAAATAAAGACGGGGAATTAAAAAAACACTTCAATATATCAAAATAAATTTAGCTCATATTGAACAGCTAATCGATTTAGGTGCGAGCCGAGAAAATCGGAATAAAAAACAATATAAAACCTTGTTAGTTCTCAAAAAAGTCACTCGCCAACAGTGGTTATTTGACAGTTGCAAACAGAGTATTGAGGATAGAGTAGTAAGTTTAAGTTAACCCCACATTCCTCCTATAGTCAGAGAAAAAGCAGGAAAAAGCGTAGAGTTTGGAACAAAACTATCAGCCAGTTATTTTGAAGGATATGTGTTTTTAGACCGGATGAACTGGGATAACTTTAATGAATAAGCAAACTTAAAAACCCAAGTAGAAGCAGATCGTAGGTTCACAGGATGTTATCCAAAGTCAGTTCTTGCAGATCGCATTTATCGAACACTCTTAGAACCGAGCGTGGTGCCAAGAAAAAGGAATTAGAATCAGTGGGCTACCCCTAGGAAGACCGCCAGCAAATCTGAGTAAATCAAAAAAGAGGCAAGCGTTGGAAGATGAAAGAATTCGCAATGCGATAGAGGGCAAATTTGGGCAACGAAAACAAAGATTCGGCCTGAACCCTTGTGATGGCAAAACTTGATAACACATCTGGTACAGTTATTGCAATTGCTTTTTTGGTCATGAACCGATGCTTCCTGGTGGCGCAGGGTTCTTTGTGTGTTTTTACGTATGTTTGGAAAAAGAACACCTGTTTTTGGGTTGAAAACAATCTCCAATTATATCTGGAGGAAGTTAACGCAAGAAAAACTTATATTAAATCGACCTTGAATATATCGATCGCCCGCTATATCTGTATTGTATCCGCGTTAATCTGCGGTAAAAACAAATCAAAATTCCGATTTTTGCCAGCTCACGTACATTTAAATTGTTCGTTGGGTGTGGGCGGGTTTACTATATTATGGATTTTAGGCAATTATTGTTGGTAAAACCCGCCCCTAGGCGTGGCAATTGTTGGTAAAACCCCCTTAATATCCCGGCTCTTGATAAGCAGGCTCTTGATAAGCAGGCTCTTGCCACTCGCGGCGCCGGGGTTCGGGATTGGGATTGTAAGGTACGATCGCCCCATCATCATTGACAATCATCCCCCGAATAATCCTATTAGGCTGAACCGGTTTTGCCTTAATACTGCCTTTGCGGCCCTCCAACTCCGGCAACTTTGGAAACTTCTCAACCGGCATTTCCTTCACAGCTTGACTCATAAATTCGCGCCAATTGTAGGCCGCCGTACCGCTAGTTCCCCAGGTGGGATAATTGTCATCATTCCCCAGCCAAACCCCAGTCACCACCTGCGGAATATAACCTATAAACCACAAATCCCGCACATTTTCTGAAGTACCAGTTTTGCCGGCAACAGCGCGATCGGACAAAGCAGCAGGAGCGCCAGTACCCCCTTCCACTACACCCTCCAACATCCAAGTAGTAATTGCAGCGCTATTTTTATCTAAAACCCGTTTCGGTTTAAAATCAGCCTGATAAATGACATCTCCCCGCTGATTGATCACCCGAGTAATTCCGTGCGCTTCAATAAAATTACCTTGGGATGCTAAAGTACCGTAAGCATTAGTTAACTCCAGCAAATTCACCTCAGACGAGCCTAAAGCCAGGGAATAAATCGGACTTAATTTAGACTTAATTCCCATATCGTGGGCTAATTTCATCGCAGGTTCAAAGCCGACATCGACCAACACCTTCACCGCCACCACATTCACCGAAGCCCTCAAAGCGTCAGACATCGATCGCCAGCCACTAAATTTTTTGCCGTAATTGTTCGGTTGATAGCCGTCGAAAATAATTGGCTCATCTTCATAGCTGTCGTAAGGCGAAAAACCGGCTGCGATTCCGGCGGCATAAACCAACCCTTTAAACGTCGATCCGGGTTGTCGCAAAGCCTGGGTAGCGCGATTAAACTGACTTTCCTTAAAATTTCCGCCGCCGACGAGCGCCTTAACTTCCCCAGTTTTAGTATCCATAGAAACCAAAGCTGCCTGTTCAAAACCTTGACGGCGGCCATCAACCTCGATCGCATCTTTAACCACCTGTTCCGCTATTTTCTGCCACTTCAAATCCACCGTCGTCTCGACAGTCAAACCCCCTGCTTCCAAAGCATCCTTAGAAACATAGCGCGGCAGTTCCTTCCGAATGTAACTAGCAAAATAAGGCGCGACTACTTTAAATCGCTTCGGCGAACTTTGTTTAACAGCAATCGGTTCTGCCATCGCCTCCTTTGCTTGGACTTCTGTAATTACCTTCGCTTCCTGCATTTGTTTGAGCACAATATTGCGGCGTTGCTTAGCAATATTCGGATTCACCAAAGGCGAATATTCGCTCGGTGCCGGCGGCAAACCCGCCAAAGTTGCCATTTCTGCCAAAGTCAACTTATCTACAGTTTTGCTAAAGAAAACCCAAGCCGCATCTGCCACTCCGTAGGCATCCGACCCCAAATAAACCAGATTTAAATATCTTTCTAAAATTTGGTCTTTCGTCAACTCCCGCTCTATTTTCTGAGCCAAAAGAGCCTCTCGAACCTTTCGCCTAATACTTCTTTCTTGGTTGAGAAAAACCACGCGAGCCAATTGTTGCGTAATTGTACTGCCGCCCTGCACCAAATCTCTCGCTACCAAATTAGAAGCAATCGATCGCACAATACCTTGATAATCCACCCCGCGATGTTTGTAAAAACGGCGGTCTTCGATGGAAATAAAAGCTTTCTTCAACAAATCGGGAATTTCATCAAGTTTTAGCTTATCTCTAGTTGCCGGCCCCGACTGCAACAAAATCGTATTGTCTGCCGCCTTAATTGTCAGCGTGCCGTCGCGGTTAAAGGCAGACAAATCGTTAACATCCGGCAAACCTTTATCTAAAGCGTGCAAAACCCACAAACCGTATATTAAAGTGCCACCGCTCAGACTAGCAACACCTATGGCTATCCAAAATCGCGGGCGGCGGGACCGGAGCTTTTTTAACTTTTCCTGTAGTTTGCTATTTTCCTGCGGTTGGCTATTTTCCGGTAATGCGCTATTTTCCGGTAGTTCAGTATTTATTGGCAGTTGGGTGTCCGCCAGGGCGCTATTTTCTGGTAGTTCGGTATTGATTTGTTCCAGTTGGGTGCGCGGCAGGGCGCTATTTTCTGGTAATTTGCGACTATTGTATCTCTGGGATTTTTTTGGTGATTTAGTTCTGTGCCCACCCAATCGGGCCTGCAACACTTCTCTTCCCTTGGCTTGCAACGTACTAATTAGAGGCTCAATTTCCAACCAAATGATTAAACGTTTCAGCCCTTGCCAGTTGCCCTTAACTCTTAGATATCGATCGTCTTCTGAGTCGGAATAATAATATTCCTGTCTTAATTCTGACTCTTGTGGAGGTTCAGGATCTTCTGATACCACATACTCCGATCGCTCAGTCCTTGCCTGTGGATACAATTGAGGCAGGGATGGTGACGAGTTTAGCCCCGTGCTATTGGCAGCATTTGGCGATTCTCGATCGGAATTACCGCCTGCTTCCTTAGTGACTTTGCTCAATTCATCTTTTTTGATATTTGAGAAAAATTCTGCCACGTTCAGACCTTCAAACCTCATCAACTTCAATTAAAAATTAAAAATCAAAAAGGCGAGCCTCCTTCAATTTTTAATTTTTAACTTGACATTTTTTATTCAACAACACTGCGAACAGTCTTGAGTTAATTGTTTTGAATTAATAACTATTTAACTCAAAATTCCCCGCTCTTAATTCTTCTTAACTCGCATGACCTAGTGCCAAAGCCGCTACCAGCATACCCAAAACCAGGAAAGGTTGAGCGCTAGCCTGATATTTAACATCATTTTCCAGGGGATTGCGCAAAAAGTACATATCCTGAAAAGTAATTTGGGGAATTATCAGCAGTAGCAGAATGACAGCGTAAAGGTTTTGGTGGATGGCGATCAGGTAGCCTGCAATCCCAGCTTGAAAGATGTCGATCATCAACACGCAAATCCAAGCTGCAGTGCTGATACCAAACATCACGGGCAAAGATTTTAACCCTAATTGCCGATCGCCCTCGACACTTTTAAAATCGTTAACGATCGCAATTCCTAGCCCTGCCAAACTGTAAAACAGAGTCAAAATCATAATGGTAGCATCAAGTTGGCCGAACAAAGCGTGACCGGCCCACCAAGGCAGAGCAATGTAACTAGCACCCAGGGCATAATTTCCCAACCAGCCATTCTGCTTGAGTTTCAGCGGTGGCGCAGAGTAGATGTAAGCTAAAAACGCGCCGCCGAGAGTCAAAACTGTCATGATTGGGAATTCGTGACCCGCCCACAAGTCTAGAGCATAAGCCACCCCAATGCCTGCGGCTAATAATACCAAAATTTGCGTTACTACTTGGGGAATCGAGATGATACCGGAGGGAATCGGGCGGTAGGGTTCGTTAATAGCGTCGATGTCGCGATCGTAAAAATCGTTCAAAGTTTGAGTGTACCCTGTCAGCAAAGGCCCGGACATCAACATACAAGCTGCCGCGATCGCGAAATTCTCTAAATTCCAAACATAGTTTCCAGAAGAAGCTGCCCCGCACACCACGCCCCAAATTAAGGGAATCCAGGTAATCGGTTTCATCAGTTGCAAGCGAATCTTCCAGATCGAAGTTTCCCCGCTAGAAGCGCCTTTCATGCCCAACAGTTGCCGAGTTTTGGCACTGCGATCTGCGGTAGCAGCACTTTCCGGTGCAGCTTCTGGAGAGATTTGAGATGGAGGAGAGTCAGACATAATTTGATGTTAGCGGTACTGCTACTGTTGTGTCGTTTGGGATTTCAATAATTCTGACAGTATACAACTGATATTTAAAGCAATGTCTGGAAAACTTACCCTGGATTGGAGTTGATGCTAGGGAAAATCACAATTTTTACCAATATTGTTTAATATCATTATTTTGTGCAAATGTCAAGATTTTTAAAAGTTTTTTTGAATTTTTTGTTGGGTTCGCCTGCTGGGGAGATTTTTGCCAGCAGGTAGATTCTATGTCAGTTACCAGGATGCGATCGAGCTTTTTGTCCTGCTAACCTTGAATCATATCAAATCCTCTCTTCATCGGAATAGTAAATTCAGGCGTTGACTGTTAACGGTTGACTGTTAACGGTTAACGGTTAACAGTTAACATCATGAGGAGTGCAACCGGAATTGATATCATCCGATCGAGCCAAAACCGGTGGCAGAAACTCAATATCTCTTCTACAGGACTTACCCAACTAAGCTGTTTGCACTAAGCTGTTGCCGCCTATAAATTATAGAACCCATTTGACATCTTTGAGTTTTTTGGTTGGGTGACGAGAAATATAGACAGAAACTGGTTTCTGAGATTTACGCGGGCGAGAAACCGGGTTTCTTGGAGTTTTTGGTTGGGTGACGAGAAATATAGACAGAAACCCGGTTTCTGAGATTTACGCAGAATAGATGTCAAATGGGTTCTATATGTCACAAAACAATTCCCCCAATGAGTGGGCTGGGCTGGGAGTCCGCCCGCCCCGAACATAAAATTTAAATGCCGCGACAGCTTAACAACTGCAACTTAACAAATATGGCGGTAGGAATCAAAAGGCAGTCCCGTGCGCCGCTTGACATCAATAACTGATTTGTATGCACCTTCGATCTGCCTTTCTCTAACGATTGTTTCAGCCACAACCCGATCTAAACCGCTTTGGATCAACTCTTCCGGCGACAGAATATTTAACCGTTTCCAACTAAATTGTGATTCTTTTTGATAATTGTAGCTGAAACAGATCATCGGAGCGATGCGTCTGACGTGACTTTCGGGAACTCCGGCGATTTCCGATAACTCTTCGGCGTGCGTAAAAATGTAACCTTCGTTTTGCAAAGATTCAATATCGTTAGCGTAGACGATCGGCAAACCCAATATTCTGACCAAATCGTCTTTGGTGCACTCATTAATATCTATTTTGCCGCGCTCTTTTGCCAGTTCTTGGGCATTTGTCGCAGTTGCCGGAACGAGTAAGCCTTTGGGTGCGGTTTTGATGAGATAGCGCTTTTTCAAGGCAAAGGCTGTGACAATTTGAGCTATCCAAACCAGAGTTCCCAAATTAGTTGAAGAAGATAGCGCTAGTGCTGCTAAAGTAAAGCCAACACCCCATCCCATCCAACTGCGAATATTTGTTTTTTGGCCTGCATAGGCGATCGCCAATCCGCCAAAGTAGGGAATAAAAGAATACCACACCCAGTTGGGAGTTTGACGCAGCCAGTATAAATCTTGAGACACTTTAGTTTTATCCTCGATCTACTTTATATTTAACTCTTGTTTAAATCCCACCTTTTTTATACAGTCATAGCTGAGCTGAGAGGGCGGGCTTTGCCATTTTTTTAGTCATTTGTATCATAAATTTTCTTCTAAACCCGCCCCTACAAAACGCTAATGACTACTGACTACTGACTAATGACTACTGACTACTGACTTCTTAACTACAATTCTCGGAGCAGTTTTTGGCGTTTTTCTTCATATTCTTCGGCGGTAATTGCGCCCATATCGTAAAGTCCTTTCAATTCGGCGATCGCCCCTGTCACATCTTTTGCCCCTCGGAGCATATACCCAGAAGGCAACGATCCGTGATTGTACTGTACCTGAAAAGCTTGTTCCGACATCAGCAGCAGGCCGAGAAAATCAAAAAATGCGATCAGTGACGGAATTAACGTCCAGGAAAAAAGCAAATAAAATAGTCCTGCTACGTTGTTGCCCAAATAAAATTTGTGACCTCCGAAACCTCCAATAAAAAAAGCTAACACAACTGCTACAGTTTTATCTTTTACCATTTTCCCTTTCCCAGTTTTTTTACTTTAACTTGTGCGATCGAGCTAAGCAATATTACTAATTTTTACTCATTTATTTGGGTTTTTGCGAAATTTAGACATGGCAAAATACAGCAGAACTATACCGGCTTGAGCTTGGAGAACGACCAAGTAGCCTCTCATGAAATAATTTAGTTCGCTGCCTGAATTGAGAGAAAATATTAAAATGCCTAGGGCTGCGTAGGGTGCAAAACGCATCCAACTCGGCGCTCCCTCTAACTTGTGGCTCTTGAAATTGCTCATCGGTTGCGACCCATCCACAAAAACCGGACAAGATATTACTTCTATGTTAAAACAAGTTTTTCCGTTTAGCTTCCGGATTTGGGACTAAATTGAAGATCGGGGGCTGGTGGTGCACCTGCTTTTTTCGCATTTTCTCAAACCTGCGAAAAAAGCAAGGTAAATTTACAATTATTAACAACCGCGCGAATTAACCCGCGCCGCTGCCCAACAGAAACAGGCTCAGGAGAGTTCCGCTGTTCCAAAGACTGTGGAGAAGCATGGGAGCGAGGAGATTGCGCGATCGCGTGTACACAAACCCCAACACCGCACCCAAAGTCGCCAAGGGCAGAATCTCGGAGACACTCAAGTGAGCGACGGCAAACAAGAAAGCCGAGGCTGCGATCGCCCCCCAAACAGGCAAATAGCGAGTCAGAGAAGGCAGCAGAAAGCCCCGAAACACGATTTCCTCAAAAACCGGAGCGGCGATCGCAGCAGTGCCGAAAAACACCGCCAGAGCCACGTTGTCCCTACCTTCAAGGACGATCGGCAAAATCGGATTGCTGCCACCTTGTCCCTGCCATAATTGCTGATTGATCAGCGACACCACAACTACCAAAGGCAAGGCCACAAAATAGCCGCCGAAGCCCCACAAAAACCAATTTTCCCGCCAATTAAGCCGAAACCAACCATCAGGCAAAGGCAAAAAAGACTTAATTGAAAAATACAGTACCGAAAGCCCGCCAGCCGACAGCAACAAATAAGTAGCAAAGATATAAAAAGCCTTTTCGCGCGGGTCAAAACTAGCAGGATTTAGCTTGAGAACAGCCAGAGAAACTGGCAGCAACAAATAGGGAATCAAGATTTGCCCGACAAAGAAAAAGCCGACCACAAGCACCTGCCAAACAATCTCGCCATCCCAAGGCACATCCCAAGCCAAACTCCCATTGCGCGACAGCAACGGCCCGGAATCTGCCTTATCTAACTGCCGCCGCTGCAACAGCCACTGTACAGTCAAACCAACCAGCAAAACCGTACCGATGCAAAGTGCGATCGCCGGAACGCCCACAATAATTGCCAACTTTTCAACAGCTTGTTCACCCGTTACTTGCTCTGCTGCTTGCAGTGCCACCAGATCCTGAGAACGTTCTTGCAGCTTGTAAAGTTGAGCCAGAGCGCGATAGCGGAACCAACCATCCAAAGACTTTTGAATGAGCTGCTCCGCATCCGGCAGCAGTTGAGCCGGATCGCTCCAAATCCCAGTTAAAACTCTAGCAGTTGCCACCGAAGAATCGCCATCACTTTCAGTTTTGTCACCCTCAATTAATTTTTCCCAAGTTTGGATTGCTGTCTCAGTTTTGCCGCTGCTTGCCTGCAAAATGCCGAGGCGCAAGTCAAGTTCGTTTTGCAGCGCTAACTGTTGCTCGATCGAGTCTGAAAAAACCTTTTTTTGAGCCAAATTCTGAGTATTGTCAGGTTTAGCTGCGATGGCAGACTGAATATCTTTAATTTGCGATCGAGTTGTTGTGATAGTTTTTCGAGTTGTATCTCGCGCTTCTTGATACTGCGTCAAAGCCGTATTTAAAGGATCTGTACCGACAATATTGTTGCGTGCCGAAGTTAAATTAGCATCGCCATCGTTTTCTGGTTGCCACTCCGAGGCGTGAAGCAGCAAATTTGTCTGGTAGAGTTCCAACCGGCTTTGAATTTGCGGCTGGTTCCAACTACCAACTAAAGATAAACCGACTAGGGCGATCGCGATCGCCGTTAAAATACTTAAAATTATCCGCTTCAGTGTCATTCCTGCTTTTCCGTCCCTCGCAAATCCGTGGCTAAGTCTTGTCCGTCTTTAATCATAGGCGGTTGCAGCCGATCGTGTCCCCGGAACTGGTAAAATTTCTAGTGGCTTATTTTTTTCATTCCCTCAAGCCCCGAAATTCAACCGCCGGCTCCCCTCTAAAATCTAAAATCTAAAATCTAAAATCTAAAATCGAATGACTCGCATTATCTTAGTCCGTCACGGCAAAAGCACCTACAATCAAGAGCGCCGCATCCAAGGCCGCCTCGACAAATCAGTTTTGACAGAAGCAGGGCGCAGCGGCGCGATTCAAGTAGGCGACATACTCAGCACCATCGCCTTCGATGCTGCATATACAAGTCCCCTGAAGCGAGCCAAAGAAACAGCCGAAATCATCCTGTCGCGCTTGACAAATCCGCCACAGCTCCAACCAACCGATAAATTGATGGAAATCGATTTACCTCTGTGGGAAGGAATGCTGCGCCAAGATGCGATCGACCAATTCCCCGACGCATATCAGCAATGGCAAAAACAGCCTGACAAATTTTCCATGAAACTACCTTCAGCCGAAGGAGAAGTCGAACACTTTCCTGTATTGGCAATATTTGCTAACGCCCGCAATTTTTGGAAAGAGCTTTTTTCTCGCCACCGGGAAGGCACAATTCTAGTAGTAGGTCACAACGGAATCAACCGCGCGCTCATCGCTACAGCCTCCGAAATTTCTCCGAATTACTATCAATCTATTCAACAGTCAAATTGCGGAATTAGCGTCATCAATTTTGGGCTTTCTCCTGTAGGTGGCGATGAAAAAACAGAGCAAAATAAGAAAATTGCCGTTCAATTAGAATCGCTGAATTTAACATCCCATACCGGAGAAAAATTTCCGAAACCGAGGGACGGACACAGCGGCCCGCGCTTGTTGCTGGTGCGTCACGGCGAAACAGATTGGAATAAAGCAGGTAAATTTCAAGGACAAATAGACGTACCTCTCAACGATAACGGTCGCGAACAAGCTCGGCAAGCCGCAGAATTTCTCAAAGATGTAAAATTAGATTTTGCGATTAGCAGTTCCATGCTGCGCCCGAAAGAAACTGCGGAAATTATTCTCAAACATCACGAGGGTTTGCAACTACAACTCCGGGACGAATTGAGGGAAATCAGTCACGGACTTTGGGAAGGAAAGTTTGAATCAGAAATAGAACAATCCTATCCGGGTTTGCTGGATGAATGGAAAACATCTCCGGAAAACGTACAAATGCCGGAAGGCGAAAATTTGGAGCAAGTTTGGAGTCGGGCGATCGCGGCTTGGCAAGAAATTGTACGATCGGTTTCCGGTACAGGAATTGTAGTTGCTCACGATGCCGTCAACAAAGCCCTTCTGTGCCACCTATTCGGTTTAGAACCAGAACATTTCTGGAAATTCAAACAAGGAAATGGAGCTGTTAGCGTGATAGATTATCCCCACGGCCCCGATGGTTTGCCGGTACTGCAGGCGATGAACATTACAACTCATTTAAGCGGTGGCATTTTTGACAAAACAGCCGCCGGAGCACTGTAATAGGTTTGTAGTGAGGACTTCAGTCCAAAGTACAAACCTGATAAGCAATCCTAAATCAGTACAAATATGTAGGGGTAGTGGATGGTGCGTGCCTACCCCAGCCGTCATTGGGGCAACCACGGGGGGTTTGCCCCTACAAGAATTACACAAATCATTTAGGATTGCTATATAAGTTTTGAAATGTTTGACTTTTTATGTTTGATATGGTTTTCTGTTGGATCGGAATGATTTAACCGCAGAGAACGCAGAGAGCGCAGAGGGAGACAAGAGAGATGAATAATTTTGATGAAGTGCGGATTTGATTGTGAATTTTAATTTATGAGCCGCGAACTGCTACAAAATGTACGAATCCTAGATCCAGTTTCAGGGAGCGATCGCATCGCTGATATTCTAATTGCTGAAGGTGAGATCGAAGCGATTGAAGAAAAAATTGCTGAGTTTCCCGCTGACGCAAAAGTGCGGAATTCTCGGGGACTGATTTTAGGGCCGGGATTAACAGATATCTACAGTCACAGCGGTGAACCGGGTTTTGAGGAACGGGAAACCTTGGAATCCTTGATGCAGGCTGCTGCTGCTGGCGGTTTTACGCGGGTGGCGATTTTGCCCGATACGTCGCCGCCTGCGGACAATTTGGCCGGTTTAGCTTTGTTGCAGCAACATATCCGCAATTTGTCGCCGGGGCTGCCCCGCTTGTATTTTTGGGGGGCTCTGACAGCGGGCGTTAAAGGGCAGCAGATGGCTGAGTTGGGCGAGCTGGCCTCCTCTGCGGTGGTGGGGTTTGCTGACGGTTTGCCGCTTAGCAATCCGGCTCTGGTGAGGCGTTTGCTTGAATATATTCAGCCTTTGGACAAGTCGGTGGCTTTGTGGCCGTGCGATCGAACTTTGGCCGGAAATGGCGCGGCGAGGGAGGGTGCGGTGTCGGTGCGCTTGGGTTTGCCGGGAATTCCTGCGACTGCGGAAACATCGGCTTTGGCGGCCATCCTGGAGTTGGTGGCATCGGCGGGCACGAAGGTACACATCATGCGCGTTTCTACGGCGCGCAGCGTGGAATTGATTCGGGATGCTAAGGCGCGGGGTTTGCCGGTGACTGCGAGTGTGACTTGGATGCACTTGCTGTTGAATGTTGGGGCAATTTCAGGCAGCGCTAAAGGTTCTGGAGGCGGTAAAAATGCTCTGACTGCTTCGTTTGCTTACGATCCGAATTTACATCTGGAACCGCCGCTGGGCAATCTGGACGACCAATTGGCGCTGATTCAAGCTGTGAAAGATGGGGTGATTGATGCGATCGCGATCGACCACAGCGCCCATACTTACGAGGAGAAAACTGTGGCTTTTGCTGATAGTCCGCCTGGGGCGATCGGCTTGGAATTAGCCTTGCCTTTGCTCTGGCACGGACTGGTAGAAACCGGCAAATTTTCGGCTTTAGAACTGTGGCGAGTGTTGAGCTCCGGCCCCGCCGCTTGTCTCGGACAAACGCCCCCCACGGCTGCACCGGGAGTCTCTGCTGAGCTGATTTTGTTTGACCCGTTAATGACTTGGACGGTTGAGGCGCACAGTCTGAAGTCGCGATCGGCAAATACGCCTTGGTTGGGACAACAATTAGCGGGAAAAGTTGTGAAAACTTGGATTGATTGACCGTTGGAATTAGGATTTATTTAACGAACCGCGTTGGCGTAGCCTGCGCGAAGCGCTTAGGCGCAAAGGGCGCTAAGGAAGAGAAAGAAGATGGAGAATAGAAGCGGTAATTTGGTAACTGGAAGCTTTGGATAAGGCATGGTAAATATATGGTTGCTGTCGTTCCTTTGTGGAATTCTCCACCGCTAGACTTGACATTAGACATCAACGAAATTCATGTTTGGCGCGTCTCTCTAGCTCAAACTGTAACTTGTTTGCAGAGTTTGCAACAAACTCTTTCAACCGACGAACAGACAAAAGCAGAGCGTTTTCACTTTCCCAAAGATCGAGATCGATTTATTGTAAGTCGCGGTGCGCTGAGAGCGATTTTGAGTCGCTACCTGCACATAAATCCCTCCCTTCTACGCTTTGAATACAATCCCTACGGCAAACCCTCTCTCACCGTCGCCCAAGGTGGAAACACCCTGCGTTTTAATTTGTCTCACTCTCGGGAAATAGCTTTAATTGCTCTGACCAAAAATCGAGAAATTGGTGTCGATATTGAAGCGATCGATCCAAAAACTTCTTGTTTAGAAATTGCTGAAAGATTTTTTTCACCATTAGAACACTTAGCACTCTGTTCGCTGCCAGAATATCTCCAAACCACAGCTTTTTTCACCTGTTGGACTCGCAAAGAAGCTTATATCAAGGCCGTAGGCAAAGGACTTTCTCTTCCTTTAAATGAGTTTGATGTCACCCTCGCACCAGGAGAACCACCTGCGCTGTTAAATGTTAAAGAAAACCCCGATGAAGCGTCCAAATGGTCTTTAATTGAATTAATTTCCAGTTCAGATATGGTTGCGGCTGTTGCAGTTGCAGGAGATTGCCACAAACTTGATTGTTGGCAGTGGACGGCAGAGTGTTGAGTTATAGCCTTTTTCAAAAAAGTGAAAAAATGAGATTTTATATTTTAGATGTGAGATTTAGGAAGTGATATCAAGTGCGATCGATTACCATAATAAAAACGGTTTATAGTGTGGACTTTATTCCGCAAAATAGAGGGGACTAAAATTCACACTACGAATTCTATTTTCAGACTTTTCAAAATAGTTTTTTCATCGTCAACGCAAATAATATCAAATCCTCTCTTCATCGGAATGATTCAGATATATATTCTCGGACTCTGTGTACTCTGTGTTCTCTGCGGTTAAATCACCTGACGATGCAACGGTCAACGATATAATGACTTGTTCGATCGTAGCGATAAGGCCGTTTTAATGGTTTCGATCAGGTCTGATTCCGACCAAGGTTTCTGCAAGCACCGATGGAGGTTCGCTTCGCTAAAAGCCCTGTTCACAGCTTCTTCATCGGCTTGACCTGTTAGCATGATCTTTACTATTTTAGGGAATCTTTGATGGACGCGAATTAGAAATTCATCTCCTTTCATTCCTGGCATCAACCAATCGGATACAATCAAAATAATCGAAACTTCTTCTTCATTGAATTCATCCAGTAATTCTAAAGCATCGGCGGGGTTTTCCGCTAGTTCATAAATGTAAGCATTGCCAAAAGCCGCTTTTAGTTGGGTCTTGAGGCTTTTTAAAACTACTGGTTCGTCGTCAACACACAGGATGATTGGTTTAGACATTTTTATTGGTTTAACTAATTGTTTCCGGGAGATTGACAGGCAGAGCAACTGTAAAGGTAGTTTGGCCTGGCACTGATGCAACTTCTATTTTAGCGCGATGTTTGTCAAGGATCTTTTTGACTATATCGAGACCGAGACCGCTGCCTTCTCCGGGGGGTTTTGTTGTGAAGAAGGGAGCGAATATTTTGGGCATGACTTCGGTCGGAATTCCTTTGCCGCTATCGGTAACGCTGACTTTGATATAGTTGCCTTCCTGAAGGATGTCTAGAGTTAATGTGCCTTGATTGTCCATCGCTTGCAGGGCGTTGTGAATCAAATTTGTCCATACTTGATTCAGTTGGTCTACATAGCACATTACGGGCGGTATTTTTGCAAAGTTGCGGCTCACTTCGACGCCGTATTTGAGGTTATTTTGATACAGGGTAAGTACGGTTTCTATGCCTTCAGTTATATTTGATTGAACCATTGTTTCGGATGAGTCGTATCGAGCATAGGTTTTGAGGGCAAAGACGACTTTAGAAGCGCGATCGGCTGCGGTATTAATTGTTTGGGTTCCTCGCTGGATTTCTGAGAGTTTGTAGGCGATTTCTAAGACGCGATCGCGATCGACCTTTTGCAGCAAAGACAGAAAATCGTCGGCCTCGTAAATCCCCATATCTACCAAGGTGTCGGCGATATCATCCGCTTCCTCAATGTCTTCGCCTTCGAGTTGACGAATCAAAGCCCGCTTTAACTTCCTTTCTTCTTTAGCTGTTAAAGTCATATCTTTTTGTAGCGAGCGATACATTAATTGGCTAAAAGTGTCAGTTTCTGCGGGGGAAAGCGACTGAAAAAGTGAAGGCAAATTAATGATAGTTTGACCCAAAAACTTAATCATATTTCCCGCACTCGATCGGATCGCGCCCAGCGGAGTGTTCAACTCGTGAGCAACTCCGGCGACTAATTGACCTAAAGCTGCCATTTTTTCCGATTGAATCAACTCTTCCTGAGTGGTTTGCAGGTTGTCTAATGCTGTTTTGAGTTCTTGGGTTCTTTCCGCGACTTGGACTTCGAGGGTGCGGTTGTATTCCGCCACCAATTTTTCGGCTTGTTTGCGTTGGGTGATGTCGGCAAAAGCTGCGATCGCATAACTCACCTTGCCTTTATCATCGTAGATGGGCGTTCCCCAAACCTCGATCGGCATAATCCTGTCAGGCTGGCGAATTTCCATATCATCAACGTTAACGCTTTCCCCTTTAAAAGCATTAGCAATTGGCTCTTTTTCTGCCGGATAAAGTTCGCTGCTACCTGCTTTGTAAGCTTGATAAATCTCTCGAATTTCTGACGCATCGTTATCGACGATGCCTTTACCTAATAAATTCTGAGCGCGAGAATTAACATAGTAAGGTTTGCCGCTAGAGTCGGCAACAAATATTCCCACCGGCACAGCTTCTAAAATTTGGTTTAGCCGACTTTCATTTTCAGACAATTCGGCATTCAAAGCTTGCATTTCTGTGAAGGATAATTGCAGTTGCTCCGCCATACTATTAAATGAATTGGCAAGTTCCCCGACTTCATCGTCGCGGTTAATTGTTACACTTTTTCCCCATTCACCTTTAGCAATATTTTTAGCCGCATCGTTCAAAGATAAAATTGGTTTGCTCACCCATCTCGCCGTCACAATCCCGACAATTATCGCCGCGATTAAAGCAGCAGCGCACAACAAAATTGTCGAGGCAGTGTTGGTATTAATTTGTGCCATGAAATCCGCTTCTGGCACAACCAAAACAATTAACCAATCCAATCCTTTATCATCTTGCCAGGGTAGAACTCGTAAAAATTGTTGTTTGCCCTGAATTTTGAATTCTAGTGACTGCGCGGTTTTGAGAGATTGGAACTCGTTAAAATTAGCTGCTAAATATTGAGCAGTGGTTTTGGTAAAAATATTTTTACTGTCAATTGCTTTAACTCGTTCCGCGCCGTAGTCTTTTTTGACGGTGTGAAACGGTCTTTCTCCTGTCGAAGTTGCGACTAACATTCCCGATCGCTCAACAATAAAAACTTGTCCGGTTTTGCCGATTTTCAAGCTTTCCAGAAACTTGCCAATCGTGGACAAATTAATATTAGTTAGCACTACGCCTTGCAATTTGCCTTGTTTGTCGTAGAAAGGCATAGATGCGCCGAGATAAGCAGTAAGGCCTGCCGTATTGGGATAAATCTTGCTCCAGGTGGGTTTGCCAGCACTTACCGCAGCTTTGTACCACGGGCGGGTGCGCGGGTCGAAATTAGTTTTGTTGTTTAAGAATTGGGCGATTTCGCCGGATTCATTGGTGCTGTAGGTGCGAAAATCATAGTTGCTGGCTGCTGTAGATATTCTCAAAGTCAGGGAGCCGTCGTCGAGCCTTTCTGCGCCCAAGTTGTCTTTTTGTTCTAACCCTAAACCTGTAAAAGTGAGCGTATCAAATATCTGAAGCTGCCGCCAGAAATGACGCTGTAAAACAGGTAAATTTTCCAGGTTGAGGGTACCGAGTTCGATCGCAGCAGCATTGATCTGGTTGACCTGATGCGGTACACTCAGGTAAGTACCCAGGTTTTGTTCGACGCGGCTGCCTACTTCTGCCATCAGCCGATCGGCAATTTGATTAACTGCCTTTTGTCCGTTTTTAAATGAGAGATATCCTACCACTCCCACCGCCGCAAAAATTTGCAAGACGAAGGGAACTATCAAAACTGTTCGCAGGGTTCGGAAGCGAGCAGTTTTTGCTGCTAAGAAGCCAGTAGATTTGGTGTGGTTCACAACATTGATGCTTGTTTTTCGTAGAAACCGGGTTGACTATCGCAAGTTTTATCCCTGTTATTGACTTTTGTCAAAGTCTGCTGATTTTGTAGATGCTACCTGTGAACTGCTAGCGCACCGCCAAACTATACAATATTTTTATGCTCTAATTAATAAAATAAAAGCGCCTGCTTTTAATTGTACAGCAAAATAGACTTAGTATCCCGACAATTGGCGCATTTGTTGCATCTGAAAAATCAGACAGAGCGCCTCTACGGCCACAAGTCTCACCCTCGCGGGATAATTCGATTGCTTGCAAAAATTTACCTTGTGCGCGGCATCAGATAAATCAGCCGTGTTTCTTAAATTGTCCGATCCAAGTAGCTGATTTGTGAATGGCGGATGGCGCGTTTTGCAATAGATAGAATCTCGCGCGATATCCTCTGGTTGCACTAAATTTTCAACTAAGTCAGCCGCTGCGAATTTGCCCGCTGAATTGCCACTACCGCAGTTTGAGGTGGATGGTTAACTTTTTTTTCAGATCGATTAGAGCCTGCAGGCACTTTAGAAGTGTGTATTATAGCGGTTCTCAGTAACAGGAGCTAGGGAGCATCTCATATTTGTAAAAACACTTTTTTTGACCAATAATTTCAAAGGTGGTAAAAGCCCCTGGATTTATCCGTGGAATCAATCGAGAGCATCTCAAATCTCAAATCCTCAAGCCCCCAAATTTATCCGTGGGGTAAATCGAAAATCGAAAATCAAAAATCAAAAATCAAAAATCTAATGACGGGATTGCACGCAAAACTTGCGTACCGTACAGGTACAAATAAGGACACAACCATGTTGTGTCCTTACGTGATGTTGGCTGCAACTTGCAACCGTACAGCAGATTTAAAAGTTTAACCAAATCTATAGCCGAACCCCCGTACCGTAATGATGTATTCCGGTTTGCCCGGATCGATTTCCAACTTTTCGCGCAGCCAGCGGATGTGAACATCAACTGTTTTGCTATCTCCGATAAAATCGTGACCCCAAATTTTTTCCAGCAACCTATCGCGAGACCAAACTCGCCGGGGATTGCTCATAAATAGTTCTAGCAAGCGAAACTGTTTAGGAGACAATTTTACTTCTATGCCGCGAACCAATACGCGGCATTCTTCGGGATACAAAGTTATGCTCTGATGTTGCAGCATCACCGGTTGCGATAACTGACTGACAAGGCGCACTCGACGCATCAGCGCCCGACAGCGAGCGATAAATTCCCGCATTCCAAAAGGCTTGGTGAGATAATCATCCGATCCGGCTTCTAGATAAAAAGCGCAATTGTTGGCACTTCCTCTTGCACCGACAATTAAAATAGGAACTGGATTTCCTTGATGGCGTAACATTCGACACAGATCCAAACCGTTAATTGAATCCATAATTAACAGGTTAAACGCAAATTCACCGGGGTATGACGAGGAAGCCTGCACAGAAGGCAGAGCGCCCGGCCCGTCGCTAGTTACCACCACCTCATAGCCCTGTTCTTTAAGGGCTAAAGCTAGCATTTCCCGCAACAAATCTTCACCTTCTAATAACAAGATGCGGCCGGCTTGTCCAACAGCCAACCTTGAAGGGCTTTCGCTTAATTCAGCAGAAGACATAAATATCAGTGGGAGTTATGTTTGTATGTGGCTAGCGGGAGGTGCCTTCTTCAGTAGCTGAGGCACTCTCGCGCTGCGATCGCGCGATCGACCGCCATTTGTTCGTTAGCGAAGCCCTCGAAGAGGATCGCTTGTAATCTTTAGCCAGCCCATCCCACAGACACGCGATCGGCTATTTCTACTTGCTCGTGCAAATAGTACAGCCGTAAAGCAGTTGCGATAGCTGCGCTGTCTGCCTGCGTCCAGGTCTCAGAAGCCAGGTCATTTTTAGGGGTTGGTGTTAACTTCATAAAACATTGCCCGCCGTTAATTGACCAGGTAACACCCAATCTATAGGGAGATACTTGTTATATTACTCTTAAAACGTTATTTAAAGGTAAAGTTTTGGCGATCGATTGGTTAAATTATTAAAGTTAAGTAATATAACTGTAAAGTTGCGATCGCAATGTAGAGCGAACTGTAGGGCTTTGTTTAATAGTACAATAATAAGTTTGCCCAAAGGCTTTTTTCTTAGCTTGCCGGCTAGGATCGAGTTTGTAAGTAAAAATCTGTAAACTGCCTATAATGTTGCTGCATTTGAGTACCTGGCCCGAAGTAGAAGCTTATTTAGAAAGTTCCCGCGGCATAATTATCCCGATCGGCTCCACGGAACAGCACGGACCCACCGGCTTAATCGGAACTGACGCGATTGCTGCGTCTGCGATCGCCCTTGGTGTCGGCGAAGCTGCCCATACCTTAATCGGCCCGACAATTAATGTGGGGATGGCCTTGCACCACACCAGCTTTCCCGGCAGCATCAGCCTCCGACCGCAGACGCTGATTCTGGTAATCAGGGATTATATCACATCTTTAGCAAAAGCGGGATTTGAGAAATATTTCTTCATCAACGGTCACGGCGGCAACATTGCCACGATGAAAGCAGCATTTTCCGAGACTTACGCGCATTTGTCGGACTTGAATCTATCGAATGCCGATCGAATCCAGTGTCAAATCGGCAACTGGTTCATGTGCGGTTCAGTCTACAAACTCGCCAAAGAATTGTACGGAAATCAAGAAGGCTCCCACGCCACCCCCAGCGAAATCGCCTTAACCCAGTACCTTTATCCCGAAGCAATCAAACAAGCTCCGCTTTCGGAAGAAGTTGCATCTGGGTACAAAATTTACAGTGCTGCTAGCTTCCGCCGCCGATATCCCGACGGCAGAATGGGTTCAAATCCGGCTTTAGCCACCCCCGAACACGGCCAGCAGTTGTATGAATTAGCAGTCAAAGAACTGACTAATAATTATTTGGAGTTTTTGAACTCAGATTAACGTTTTTTCGGTTCGTTACCAAGAAAGAGCGGGGGTAACAGAGATGTTGCACCATTCTCAACAAGCCTTTGTGGGGCGGGTTCTCTGCCGGCCCCACAAAAAAACTCACTCTTTGACAAAACAAGCCCGACAGCCTGTGCGATCGAGAATAGTGCAAGATATCAGTAACTAAAACGAACCAGCAAAAAAACTCGTTTTAGGCGACGGCTTCCTCTTCCGCTTCAGCTTCCGGTTCAGGTGCATCTGGCACATCTTGCTTGATCGTCAAATAGCGGATGACTTCCTCGCTCAAACGCATGGCGCGTTCCATCGGAAAAATTGCAGCGCCCGGAGCAGTATAGTTCATTTGAACGTATACTCCGTCGCGGTGCTTGCCGATTTCGTAAGCCAAACGGCGCTTGCCGCGGTGCTGAGTTTCGATATTTTCAGCACCTCGATCGCGCAAAATAGTTTGATATTTGGCGATCGCCTGGTCAGTCATTTCCTCGCCCAAGTCCGGACGCAGAATGTACATTGTTTCGTAAATAAACGGTTTCATGGCAATAATCCCTTATGGACAAACAAGGCTTCTCGCGAAGCAAGGACTTATCATCATATCCCAACAATGAACAATTTCAAAACTAAAAAATCGAATTCCCCAAACAATACTGCCTCCCGGTGGAGCACGCTGTGGACGTACACTTTCATGGGGGCGATCGCACTTTTAATGCTCTTCCCCCTGCTGTGGCTGCTGAGTACCTCCCTCAAATCCCCGCAAGAAAACATCTTTCAATATCCCCCGCAACTGTTGCCGCAACAGCCAACCCTCGAAAACTTCATCAAAGTCTGGCAAACCAACCCCTTCGGCCGCTACCTGTTCAACAGCACTTTGATTGCAGTCCTCACAGTCAGCATCAACGTTTTGTTTTGCGCCCTCGCCGCTTACCCCTTAGCCCGACTCAACTTTCGCGGCCGCGAAGCCATCTTAATTGCGATCGTTTCCACAATCATGATTCCTTTCCAAATAGTCATGATTCCCCTGTACATACTGATAGTACAACTCGGATTAAAAAATAGTTATTTAGGCGTAATCTTTCCCGGACTAGCATCAGCCTTCGGCATATTTTTATTGCGGCAAGCATTCCTCGCAGTTCCCAAAGAATTAGAAGAAGCCGCCCGCATTGACGGCTGCAGCGAATTAGGCATTTGGTGGCACGTCATGATTCCGGCAATTAAGCCAGCTTTAGTCACTTTAGGAATTTTTGTATTTATCGGTTCTTGGAGCGACTTTTTGTGGCCGCTGCTAGTTTTAGACAGACCGGAATATTACACATTACCTTTAGGTGTCGCCAATTTAGCCGGGACATTTTCTTTAGATTGGCGTTTGGTGGCGGCGGGTTCTATCATTTCTATTGTTCCAGTTTTAGGACTGTTTTTGGTCTTGCAAAAATACATTGTGCCCACAGAAACAGCCGCCGGAGTCAAAGGATAGAATGAGGCCATGGGGGATGGGGGATTGGGCGAGCGCGAAGCGGAGGGATGGGGCCTTGGTAATTGGGCGAGCGCGAAGCGGAGGGATTGGCCCGCGCAGGGCCGAAGGGCGAGCGCGAAGCGGAGGGATGGGGCATTGGGCATTGTCAGTCTAAAATTCTTCCTTCTTCCTGATGACTAATGACTAGCCTTCGGCTTCGCTGTTCGGCTAAAATAACGGACAACGGACAACGGACAACGGATTTTTCATGACTCAAAACTTCCCCTTACCTCGGAGCAAAAACAGCACTGGGGTAAGCAATCCGCTTGTGATTGAACTGTTCCCAAACCCGCACAAAAAGCTCCGCAATTAAAGACATATCCTCCCGCGTCAAACCCGAATCTAACAACTGATTGTCCTGCCAGCGAGCTCGCAAAATCTTATTAACCATATTCAAAGCTTCGTCGTGAGTGGCATCTTTGAGCGATCGCAGCGCGGCCTCGCAAGAATCCGCCAGCATCAAAATCCCAGTTTCCCGCGACTGCGGAATCGGCCCTGCGTAGCGAAAATCCTTCTCCCTTACTTCTCGACTTTCGATTGCTAACTTTGAATTATCCGCACCTACCAAAGCCATCTTTAAATCTTGTGGTTCTTTGGCTGCAATTTGCTGTGCTTGGTGGTAGAAATAAGCAATTAACATTGTACCTTGGTGTTCGGGAATAAACGCCTGAATCGCCTTCGGCAATCGATGCTTGCGCGCCATCACCAACCCCTCGCTAACGTGCTTTTTAATCATCTCGGCACTCGCCCAAGGATCATTCATTACATCGTGTTTGTTGCCGCCGCCCATTTGATTTTCGCAAAATCCGAGCGGGTCGTGCATTTTTCCAATATCGTGGTATAATGTCCCAGTCCTGACCAGCTCAACATTGCAGCCGAGTTCTCGGGCAGCAGCCTCGGCCAAACTAGCCACGAACAGCGTGTGTTGAAAAGTCCCCGGAGCTTCGGCTGCCAACCTCTTCAACAGCGGGCGGTTGGGATTGGCAAGTTCCGCCAGCCGGATCGGGGTAATCAAGTCAAAAACGTGTTCTAAATAAGGGCTGATGCCGATCGCCACAATGCTCCAAGCCAAACCGGCCAAACTTTGCGCGCCCACCGTACCGAGAACGAGGTACCAAATCGCACCGGCAGCCGCACTGGCAATCAAAGTCCCCACCAGATAAACCGAACCCTGAGTCAAGGCGACAGCCACGCCCAAGAGAGCCAACTCCTCGCGCGATCGCAGCCGCCCGGCCATAAAAGCGCCCAGCAATCCCCCCGCCGCACTGGCGGCCAAATGAATCAACTCTACATTCAAGCCAATCGGTAGCAGCGCCGACAGCAGCCCCACCACAGTCACTCCCACGGCCGAACCGTAGAAGCCGCCTGCTAAAATGCCGATCGCGGGCAAACTCGTCCAAGGCAGCCCCAAACTCACCAGCACCGGCGCGCTCAAAGTCAGCAGCAGCAATAGCAAATGATCTCTGCGGCGCAACCGGTAGTGCCTTTCTACCAGCAGCACGATCGCAATTGCCCCCGCTACCAAGCAGACAAACCCCGCCAGCCCCAGGCAATTCACCCCCCGCCGGCTCAAACCAAAATAGTCCAGCAACACGAAATCTTGCTGCGAGATTTCTTTTCCTTCTGTAACAATAATATCGCCCTGCTTGACGGCGATCGTCACCGGTTTCACCTTTTGCGCCGCCAATTCAGCTAGCTGTTTGGTTGCTTCGGGATCTTTTACCAGATTTGGCTGCAAAATCGCACTTAAACCTTCAACTGCCAAAGCTTGCGACTCTAAAGGCACTTCATCTGCTATTTGCAGCTTCACAGCTTCTTTCAACATCTCTTTTGGCAACCCCGGCGGGATACCTTGAGCCAGCATCATTTTTGCCACCCGACTCATACCTGTTTGGGTTTGCTGCCAAGCTGCATCCGACAAATCAAACAGCGAAGTATCGTAAATCTGTCGGAGTCCGGAAACCGACGGTTTTTCCAGCGCCTCCACAGCATTGAGATAGCGCCTGCGGGCAGAGGAAATACTGTCTGTCAGGCTTTTGAACTCTGATGCTGAGACCGATCGGCTGTAAGCTTGCAGTTGAGCCTGAGCCTGCTGCTTAGACTTGCTATCTGTCGGCGCAGCACTGGCGGGGGAATCCAAATTCAACTTAAGAGAAGTTGAGCTGCTGTCCCCCACCCCGGCCAAAATCGATCGCCACTCCCACTCCGGACAGCCCCGCAAGTAAACCTGAGCCTGCGTTGACAGCGCCGAGGTAGCGGCAAACGGAAACTCGCCTACCTCCCGCCGCAGTTCGGTTCCCTGCTGCCAAAATTGTTGCATTTCTCGGTCGATTTGTCCCTCGACGGCTCGATCGATCGTTAATATCGCTACAGCGCCAATCCGCGCTGACGCACGCTGTTCTTCAGTAGTTTTGCGATCGGGGATACTAGCGCTAGCAGGAGCCTTAATCGTCTGAGGAGCTTTCGTCCCCACATCCAGTTTCGGCTGGTTGTAGAAACGGTGGCCCAGAGTGCTGCTGAGGGAAACTACCGCTACCAGCGCCAAAATCGGGGAACGAGCTTGATTTTTGAGGCTTGATTTTGAGGTTTTACTTTTAAATTTAATACAAGTTTCGGGCAGATCCCGCGTAGGGGGCAAAAAACGGCTTAGGAGAGCTTGACCGGGGCGATCGGGATTTGCTTTGCTGCCGCCATTTCGCACTTTCGCAATCTGTTGGCGCAGTGAGCGCGCAGCCCCTAGCTGCTCAATCTGCCGCATCAATGAGGAGATCGTATTCATTTATGTTGAAGCTATATTCACTGTTATCCAGCAGCCTTGTCAGAAATTCTGACTGTGCATCTCGATCGAGTTTATCCGAATTGCCGTGCCTAAATATTTAACCGCCAAGCCTATTTTAACTGACTCTCGCCAGTAGTTGGATTTTCTGACTTAGATTGTCCATCTTTAACAGAAACAGAACTCGCGCCCGCCAGGGTCCAAAACCTTGTTTTTCGGTAGATTCCTGGTTTTTTTTGGCACAAGGGAGTCAGATTAATTTTTTTACCTTTTTAATCTTTAATTGACGTTTTTTTTCCGCTTTTGCTTTTGATACCATTTTGACAAATTTTTGCTCCCAAAAAGAGTGTTAGGTTTGCTGGGGCGCTGTTTTTGGGATACGAACCTGTTAGATTTTCCACCCGCAACATAGATTTTTTTCGGGAGGATCTAGCCCGCCAGCATTTGTAGTGTTCGCAAGCCGTAAAAAATGCTTTTTGCCAGACCGGAGATGCTCCATATTTTTCTGATTGTCCGCACCAGATAGATAGAATACTGCTAATATGATTTGCTAACTCCTAATTCCTAATTGTTAACGGCTAACTGCTAATTGCCGATCTCTGCTTTCCCCTCCTATTAAAAGCTCAAAACTTTATATTTTCCGAGGTCTAATCACATAAGGTGCAGCCACGGCGCGGGCTAGCGCTGCCGAATCCAAAGCCGCATCAGGATTGTAAACTCCCGCCCACACAGCAAACAAGTTATTTGCTAACTCTACAATTTTTGCATCGCTGCCCGTTCCCCAGAGCAGGGGTTCTCTACCCTGGGCGAGCCGCCGCGATGCAACCGCAGCCGAAGATAATTGTCGCCATTCTACAGGAATCGCAGCAGCGCCGTTGTAAGCTCCAGACAAAGCTCCCGTCAAAGCGCAGGTGAGCTGTCCGGATATGCCGCAGCGGGCCGCCCGCACCACTGACAAGCGCAAGTCTTCTGGAGTGTTCAAGAAGCAGTAGAAAGCTAGGGCAATCGGCAGCAAATTTCCTTGGTTGACAATTGAGTTAGTTTGTGATTTTTTTTCGCCCTCGCCCTGGTTTTTTTGCAAAGCTGAGGCGCTTTTGCACAGGTGAGTGGTGGCTGTTTCTAAATCGGCTTTCTGTTCTAGTAGTGTTTGCACTTGCAGCAGCAGCTCTGTTGAGGCATTATCTGTTTTCAGGTAAGCAATTGTTTGTTCGATCGCCGTCGAGGGATCGAGTCTTTGTTTGAGCGATCGGGCGATCGCATATCCGAATGCTAAAATTGCTGTTTGTAATTCTGACTTGTTTTCTGCAGGCAAAACATCTGTCGCCAGCAGGATTTTTTCTCGCAGTTTGGCTTTGTTTTCGTGAAAAAACACCGCGCAGGGCAGCGCAGCAAGGGCAGCTTCGCAAGGGTTAAGCACGCTTTGAAATTCCGCGATCGGCCCTGGGTAGATTTCCGACTTGACAAATCCTTCCCAAGTATCCCGCCAATCTTTTAAATCTAAACCCCTACACCGAATTAAACTTTTAGTCCACGCTACTGCCAGTCTCCCGGATGCGGATGAGTCTGCGCCAGTTAGCATTTGGCTGTTGGCAGAATGCAACGCCAATGTTGTCCCGCTCAGGGTCAATTGTTGGTGTTTCGTCAGTTGTAAAATCGGCTGCAAATCTGCTAGTTGAGGAGGTATACCTAGGAGTTGCCTTTGGTATTGCAAGCCTGTAGAGTCTCCTAAAACTGCCCCCAGTATGGTTCCTTGAAACTTGCTCAACAGGGAATGCCGCATTTGAATTCAACTCAAGTTGTTAGTAATTGGTAATTGGTCATCGGGAATTGGTCATCGGGAATTGGTCATCGGTGATTTTTTTTGCTTGGTTATTATAGCGGTTCTCATCTCAAGCGTTGTAAGGTATGCCGTATACCCTATGCCCTATGCCATACACTCTATGCCCAGCGGCACCTCATAATATGAGAACTCGAAATGTTATACATGGAATATGCTGTACGATCGGCACTGCAACTGGAATTGATCTTACCCATTATCCCGTTCTTGTGGTTGTTTTGAATTTAACCCAAACATATAAGGGCTGGTTTTCCATCTAAAACCTGCCCTCATCCGATCGCCAAAATCGGTGAATTTTTTAATTTTTAATCAAGTGACTAACTAGAGCTTGCAGCCCCAGCAGATAACTTTCTGAACCAAAACCGCTGATTTGCCCGATCGCCACTGCTGCGATATAGGAGTGGTGCCGAAAAGCTTCCCGCCGATAGATATTGCTCAAATGGACTTCCACAGCAGGGATACTAACTGCGGCGATCGCGTCTCTAATTGCCACACTCGTATGAGTATAAGCTCCAGCATTAATCAATAACCCTTGCTGCTGCCCTAACATCGAGTGAATTGCATCCACCAATACCCCTTCATGATTCGACTGCTGAATTGAGACTTTCACCTGGAGGGCTTGCGCTTCTCGTTCTAGCAACTCGTTGATATCGTTTAAAGTTGCAGAACCATAAACTCCAGGTTCTCGCTGACCCAACAGATTCAGATTAGGCCCGTGAAGTACCAGGATATTTAACAATTTTTTAAATTCCAGCGCAATAAAAATCTAAGTTTTGACTGGGATTTTATCACCAGCATCAAACCTCAAATCCCGTCTCAACTATCGGCGATGCCTCGGTTGGTTCACTGGAATAGGAATCGGTTCGAGTTCCGGTTGAGCTTCGGGACTCAGGAGTCCTTCTATCAGCTTGCGAACCCATTCTTCAATTTGTTCCAGCACCTTTTCAATGTTTTCCATTGAACGGATAGCTCCTTTTTTTATAGTCTAGATTGCTAAACCGACGGCTAAATCTCTGAAAAATAAGCAAGCACGACTTTGAAACCAAAGGTCAAACTTGCTTTCTCGCTTGCTGTTTTGAGCAAAGGAGAGGCTCAGTATATTTGCCAATCAGTCCTATCTTATTATCATAACGAATCTTTACAGATAATCAAGAGGTAAAAGGAAGATTGCCAACAATGGGGGATCGCAGAATATTAAATAAAGCTTAAGCTTGCGGTTAGCTATTGACAACCGACAAATTATCAGGTATTTTGTACGTCTTAGCCAACAATAATTTACGCCGGAGCCGATCGAGCGCCGTACAGCTACTGAGATGGCGAATCCAATCGCGGCCTCGGCCATCGCCAAAGCGGTATTCAAAACTTTCTGTCACGCCGTCGGGGCCGGATAAACCGATATAAACCAGTCCCACAGGTTTAGCCTCTGTACCGCCTCCTGGCCCGGCGATGCCTGTAATGCTCAATCCCCAATCGGTATTGAGCCTCGCGCGCGCTCCCGCCGCCATTTGTTTCGCTACTTGCTGGCTGACTGCGCCGAATTCGGCTAAATCTTGGGGATTAACACCTAATAATGATTCCTTAACCCGATTGTCGTAAGAAATAATCCCGCCCCAAAAATAGCTCGAACTGCCGGGAACAGCAGTCAGCATCGCCCCTAACCCTCCTCCCGTGCAGGATTCAGCCACACTCAGAGTTTCCCCGGCCAACAGCAGCAATTTGCCTACTGTCGAAGGGAGGGTATCGCTATCGGCACCGTAACAGTCTAGGCCTGTAATCTGCTGCAATTGTTGTTCGATCGGCTCAATTAACTTTTTCGCAGCCACTTCCGAGTCAGCGCGGGCAGAAATCCGCAATTTGACTTGACCGTGATTGGCGTAGGGAGCGACAGTAGGATTAGTTAAATTCAGAAAAGATTCTACTTTTTCCGCCAGCGCCGACTCAGCAATTCCCCAAAATTTCAACGTGCGGCTGAAAATAGTTGCGCTGCACCAACCGCCATTTTTCAGGTAAGGAACGGCGGTTTCTCGCCACATCAAGTGCATTTCCGCCGGTACGCCGGGAAATGTCATCACTGTCACCTTGGGAATCGGCTGCCAAATAATGCCCGGTGCCGAACCGCTGCGGTTTGGCAGAATGTCAGCCGTTTCTGGCATTAAAGCTTGTTTCCGGTTGCTGGGACTCATGGTGCGTCCGCGCAGGGCAAATTTTTGTTCGATATCGGCGATAATTTCCGGTTTTTCGATTAAGGGAACGCCAAAGAAATCGGCGATTGTTTCGACGGTGAGGTCGTCTGGTGTCGGGCCGAGGCCTCCTGTAAAGAGTAAAAGTTGCGATCGGTTGACGGCGATTTCTAACACTTGTTTGATGCGTTCTGGATTGTCCCCCACAACTGTTTGATAGTAGTGAGGGATTCCCAGACTCGCTAATTCTTTGGCTAAAAACTGAGCGTTGCCATTAAGAATATCTCCTAAAAGCAATTCAGTGCCAACACAAATAATTTCAGCAACCATTATTGGATTTTAGATTGGGGAATTGGGAATTGGGAATTGGGAATTGGGAATTGGGAATTGGGAATTGGGAATTGGGCATCGGCCCGCGCAGGGCATTGGGCATTGGTCATTCGTCATTCGTCATTGGTCATTCGTCATTCTTACTAACAACTAACAACTGCCAACTGTCAACTAACAACTGTCAACTGTCAACTGTCAACTATCTTGCGTGCCTCCAAACTTTCCAGCTAGCGTATCCCAGCAAACTTGTAGCTCCCATAGCGTAAATTATGCCGCTTGGAACCGAAAAAGCTAGGGCTAAACTTCCTACCCACAGTGTTAGGGCGTAAATAAATAAAACCGCAAATCGATGGGATACTCCGGCTTCTAGAAGTCGGTGGTGGAGGTGGCGCTTGTCAGCAATAAACGGTGATTTGCCGTTGCGGAGCCGATCGAGAATCACCGCAGACATATCTAAAATCGGTACAGCTAAAATTAAATATGGCAGCAACACAGAGGTAATAGCCGTAGTTTTAACTAACCCAATTACTCCCACTCCCGCGAGAGTGAAACCGATAAAATAAGCTCCGCCATCTCCCATAAAGATTTGAGCCGGATTGAAGTTGTAGCGCAGAAATCCCAAAGTGCCGCCAGCTAACGCCGCTGCAATTAGGGCTGCTGCGGGTTGGTGCATCGACAGACTGACTATCAGCATCACAACTGCTGCAATGCCGGAAACTCCGGCTGCTAAACCGTCCAAACCGTCAATCCAGTTGATGGCGTTGGCCATACCGACGAGCCAAATTACGGTAATTGGCAAGCTCAGCCAGCCAAGATCGGTCAGTCCCAAGGATGGAACTGTGAGAAACTCAATTTGTACGCCCGCGTACCAAGCGATGCTGGATACGCCAATTTGCATGAGCAAGCGTTTGATGGCTGAGAGCGAAAATAAATCGTCTGCTAAACCGATGAGGAAGAATCCGAGGCCGCCGAGGGTGACTCCCCAGATTTCGTATTCGTCTTTGCGATCGAGAATTTGTCCGCTAGCATCGAGGAAGCCTCCTGAGAGCCAGACAAATAACAGAGCAGTCAGAGTGCCGATAAAGATGGACACTCCTCCCAAGCGCACCATCGGGCGCTTGTGGACTTTTCGCTCGCCTGGCCGATCGACTCGCCCGCTTTTGAGACCAATTTTTTTGACTATTGGCGTACTGTAGAGGACGACGATCGCAGAAACCAGAAAAGCTACTATGTGGTACAGATACTGATACGGCATCTGAAATCAATTTTAAATAGTGCGGGGCAATTAGGCTGTCAGGCAGAGTCTACTACATTTCAGATGGCTTATCACAAGGAAACATCTTTAAAGTGCGACTGGGGGGTTTGGGAGCCGGAAATTTGTTGGAGTGGAAGTTGCCCGATCGCCAAAAAGTGAGATTTTTAACTTAGTAACTCTCAAATTAAGATCCTTGGGTATCTATGCTGCGATCGCGAGACTGTCGTTCGACACATCGATCCGAGTGGATTTATCCCTCGAAGCGGGCGGGTAGATCGATATCTTTGGCTACCGACAAATATATCGGGTAAAACCCGCCCCGCGCGATCGATAATATGCACGTTAAAACAGGGGGCGATCGCGAATGGTAACTCTCAATCTTTTCCGGCTCTTTTACCCTTTTACCCGTACACTTCCAACTACAAATTTCCCATTGCCGATCAGGAAAATTAAGCTAATGCCGGCACTTTTAAGAACAAGTGCGGATATAACGGGAAGCGATCGCAAAGTGCAGCTACTCGCCGCAGGCAATCGGCTGTGACGCTTTCATCTTCAGGATTCAGCAGTCGATCGGCAATAATATTACCAATTTCGGTAAATTCAGCAGTTCCCATGCCCCTGGTTGTCATCGCCGGCGAACCGAGTCTCAAACCGCTGGTGACAAAAGGCGATGCCGGATCGAAAGGCACGGTATTTTTATTAGCAGTAATATTCACACCGCTAACTAATTGGTCGGCTCGCTTGCCTGTCATGTTTACCGATCGCAAATCTACTAGCATTAAGTGATTGTCTGTGCCGCCGGAAACGAGTTTTAAACCCCGCTGCTGCAACTGTGATGCTAAAGCCCGCGCATTTTCTATTACTTGACCGGAATAAGTTTTAAATTCGGGTTTTAATGCTTCGCCAAAAGCTACTGCTTTGCCCGCAATTACGTGTTCTAATGGGCCGCCTTGAGTGCCGGGAAACACTGCTTTGTCGAACTTTTTGCCGAGTTCGGGGTCGTTGGTCAAAATCAAGCCGCCGCGGGGGCCGCGCAGGGTTTTGTGGGTGGTGGTGGTGACTGCGTGACAGTGGTTGAGGGGGCTTGGGTGGTGGCCTGTGGCGACTAACCCGGCGATGTGGGCGATGTCTGCGAGCAGGTAAGCTCCGATTTCGTCGGCGATCGCTCTAAACTTTTCAAAGTCGATAATTCGCGAATATGCTGAATAGCCGCAAATCAGCAATTTCGGTCGGTTTTGTTTCGCCAGTGCCAAAATTTCGTCGTAGTCGAGCTGTTCTGTTTCTGGGCTGACTCCGTAGTGAAAAGCTTTGAACCATTTGCCGGATACGTTGACGGGGGAACCGTGGGTCAGGTGTCCGCCGTGGGACAAATCCATGCCCATAATTCCGTCCCCAGGCTCTAGCAAGCTCAAAAACACTGCAAAGTTGGCTTGAGCGCCGGAGTGGGGCTGGACGTTGGCGTGGGCTGCTCCAAATAGCTGTTTGGCGCGATCGATCGCGATTTGCTCGATGCCGTCAATAAATTCGCAGCCGCCGTAGTAGCGTTTGGCTGGCAGTCCCTCAGCGTATTTATTGGTCAGCACCGAGCCTTGAGCGGCCATTACTGCGGCGGAGGTGAAGTTTTCGCTGGCGATCAGTTCTAGGTGATCTCGCTGCCGCTGGAGCTCTTGCCCGATTAAATCGGCAATCTGCGGGTCGGTTTTGGAAAGCAAGTCTAAGTTAGTGTCGGTCACAATAATCAACCTCTTGACAATTTAGGATTGCGAATTGGGGATCTTTTACCCTACTACGGATTTCATACGATCGATCCAAATATTACATTGTGTTCAGCTTAAGCGGTTTGTCCCAAGTTCCTGACATACAATGAAATTACTGGTGTGAAACCTGCCGGAGGTATCAAATGTTAGTTATTCTAATGGAAAATCAGATGCTTGCCCCTCAGTGTGTTTGCCAAGGTTGCGTGCTCGCCGATCGCGCGGGCAAACCCCGCTGGAGCGGTGGAGAGCTGCGCTGCGGGCATCCAGTTGCTAAACCTACGGAAAATTTGCCCGATCGATACGAGTGTCTAATGGGCTTCGTCATTGCCAATATTAAATAATCATCGGGCATGGGGCATGGGGCATCGGGCGGAGCGAAGCGGAGGGATGGGGCATGGGGCATCGGGCGGAGCGAAGCGGAGGGATGGGGCATGGGGCAT
>NZ_JADEXD010000260.1 GCF_015207285.1 Tychonema sp. LEGE 07203
GTAACATGAGGTGCTTTCGCGGGCATAGGGCATAGGGCATAGGGCATAGGGCATAGGGCATAGGGCATAGGGCATAGGGCATAGGGCATAGGGCATAGGCAGGAGTGGAAGTATCCCGCATACCTCACCAAGCTTGAGAAAGGCTATATTCCTAAACTAAAGCATTTAAAAGTGCCTGCAATTTTAGCTGAATTTCTGCTAGTTCTTTTTCGGGTTCCGAACCTGCTACAATACCGGCGCCAGCATAGAGTATAGCCCGAGATCCGTCGATTAATGCCGATCGGATGCCCACGGCAAATTCGCCGTTACCGCTGCGATCGATCCAGCCCAGGGCTGCTGCATACAAAGAGCGATCGTAGCTTTCGCAAGCGCGAATTTGCTGTAGGGCAATATCCCTCGGCAGGCCTGCCACCGCTGGTGTTGGATGCAGTTGTGCTAAAATTTTTAACAAGTGAATATCTACGGGAATTCGAGCAGTAATTGGTGTCCACAAATGCTGAATATTTGACAGTTTCAGCAGTTTCGGCAGCGGGGAAAAGTCGGGATTTATACCGAGAGTCAAAAAGCGATCGACTATAAAATCAATCACAACTTGATGTTCTCTAATATCCTTTTCGCTGTTCAGTAAACCTTTGCCTAAATCCGCATCTTCCGCCTCTGTTTTTCCCCTGGGCGCAGAACCGGCTAAGGCATATGTTACTAACTGATTGTTGTAAATGCTGATTAACCGTTCGGGACTGGCACCGATAAATTGCTGACCTTTGCCGTTACTGGTGGAAAATACGTAGCAACCTGGATAGGAAAGGCGCAAGTTGTTTAAGGAATCTATTAAATTAAAAGGTGTTGGAGAAATGACATTTATGGCTTGAGACAACACAAGTTTACTGAAATATTTAGAATCGATCGATTCTAAGGCAGATTTTACAGATGTTTTGAATTGAGCCGCATCATTTACAGGGATTTGTTTTAAAGATATTGGAATGTTGCTATTGCTAGGTTTTTTAATAAATTTTAGAGAGGCAATTTTGTCAATTTCTAACCAAATATTTTTGGCAATATCTTTAATATTTATATCTCGGCTGATGATGGTATTTGCGACCAGCGTACAGCTATCTTTTAGGCTAGTAATTTGCCATTTGGGTAAAAATATGGTGGCCGGTGGAAAGTAAGAATTGGTGGCGAAATTTTCATCGAAAAAAGCAAAGCTACAAAAAAAGTGAGGCCCGCTGAAGGGCAAGCGTTCTGTACCGATGGTAATTGTTCGAGCAAGACAAGATTGAATAAAATTTTGAGTGAGGGCAAATCGATCGCTTCCCGCTGCTGTGAAATGGATGGTGGAATCTAGGGCGGCGATGGCAAAACTATTATCTCCAAGAGGGTCTCTTTTTTCAAAATAAAAATGTCTGCCGTCGGGTGCGGCAATTTCTTGCAGTACCGCTAGCGGATCGACGGGGGAAATCTCCTGAGAAATACTAACTATTTTTGTTCGATCTTTTTCTGTTAAAGACTGCTGACAATCTAACAGAAACTTATGCAGTTGATTGCGGTCTTGCAAAATATTAGGGCGGTGCGGTATTACTGTCATGAAATCGAGAATAGCAGATTTGTCAGAAAGAGTGCGGTTTTGTCCCGCTAGAACCCAATGCGCGATTGATAAGTCGGCGGTTGAAACCGCTTCTTGTCAAATCAAATTTTCGTCCGCTTCCGCGAACTGAAGAAGATAGCGTAATTTTAACCGCCCACTCTTCAACCCCTCTGAGCTCGGGTTTTGTTTGTATAGATGCGGTTTTAAGCGCCCGGTCTTCTGAGCCCAAGCGTAGGGCGCTAGAAACCCTATTTCGATCTAACCACGGTCTGGGTCGATCGCAAAACATGACCTTTCGAGTTTCCCGACAGTTTGGACAGGCTGCGGGCAAAAAACAGACGATCCTGTTCTAGGGCTGCGCCAACGCGCGATCGACCGAAACATTTAGACATAAAACTTAAGATTGAGCCGCTAAGTCTGGGCTTCGCCTGCGATCGACCCCGCAGAGGTTGACTGGCGGGCATTCTCGGGCGCGCCAGAACCCACAAAGGCGATCGACGGATGCCGGAGGCGCACTCAAGCGGATACAGAGCAGACATTCTTCACCAATAAAATTGTAAAATTACCAAGCTGCTATCAATTGCATCAAGTTTGTGTAATGACAACAAAGATAATTGAACGTCCAAATAGTAAATTGTGGCTGGCCGCAATCAAGCCGCCTATGTACAGTGTTGCGGTGATTCCTATTTCAGTAGGAACTGCCATAGCTTTTGCCGAAACTAAAACGATTAATTTGTCAGTCTTTTCGACATTTTTAATGTCAGCCCTTTTAATTATAGCATGGCTGAATCTCAGTAATGATGTATTTGACTCGGAAACAGGCATCGATAAAAATAAAGCGCATTCCGTAGTTAACTTAACCGGAAATAAAGCTTTAGTTTTCTGGATTGCCAATTTATTTTTAGCCGTCGGAGTGTCGGGAATCTGCGCTATTTCCTGGTGGCAACAAGACCCAACAGTAATTTTGCTAATTGTTTTGTCTTGCGCCCTAGGCTATACCTATCAAGGGCCTCCGTTTCGTTTGGGCTATCAGGGTTTAGGCGAAATAATTTGCTTTTTCACCTTCGGGCCGCTAGCTTTAGCTGCTGCTTATTACAGTCAAACTCAAACTTGGTCTGCGACTAATTTTGCTGCTTCGACAATCGTGGGAATTACTACGAGTATCATCTTATTTTGTTCGCATTTTCATCAAGTTGATGACGATTTGGCGGCGGGGAAAAAATCACCGATTGTCCGGTTGGGTACGAAAAAAGGTGCGCTGTTGTTGCAGTGGTCGTGTGGCAGCATTTATGCTTTGACTGTGCTGTTTGTGGCGTTGCGAATGTTTCCAATTTGGACGTTGTTGATTTTTGGGAGTTTGTTTTTTGCGATCGACCTTTGTCGCCATGTCGCAGAATATCACGACCAACCGGCAAAGGTCAGCAACTGTAAGTTTATTGCAGTCGCGCTGCATTTTTCGAGCGGATTGCTGCTGGCGCTGGGGTTTGTCTTGTAGTTCGGGCGATCGACAATTCCGGTAAAATGGAGGTATGGTTTGCTAAGCTGAGGGAGTTGGCGGAGTTGGTAAAGTTGAGCGACTTCTCAAAATCTTCTTTAGTTTAGCAATCCTTACCTCACATTGAATCGTAAAATAAGGAAAATCAAAGTATGAGTACGCCAGTAGAAACTAGCCAAATTCTGAGCCTAGAAGAAATTATGCACTTATATCCTAGCGAGTGGGTGCTAATTGCTTACACTGAACTGGATGAGGATTTGAATGTAATTCGAGGTGAAGTTTTAGCACACTCACCGGAGCGCGATTTGCTTTACAATAATGCTTTGTCAAGGAAGGGAAAATCGGTAGCAATAGAATACACCGGCCCGATCCCTGAAGACTTAGCAGCTATGTTGTAACAAAAATGCCAGATTATCAAAAAGCTTATCGCTTGTTGCGTCACGGACGAAATTTGCTCGCGGTGCAAGCAACCATTGGTGGAAATAATGGTGATGCTACTGAGTATCGCGTGCGTTTATTGGTGGATACGGGAGCCAGCTACACAATATTGCCAGTTAAAACATTAGAGGATTTGGGTTATGATACGCGCAATCCTTTACGCAGGCAAGAATTAGTTACAGGTCAAGGAAGAATCTATGTTCCTGTAATTAATGTATCCTGGTTTAATTGCGTGGGTAAACTAATAGAAAATTTTGACGTATTTGCCCACGATATACCGCCAATTCTTCGTCTAGACGGTCTTCTTGGTATGGACTTTCTCACTCGTTTTCAGACCGTTATTTCTGTTGGCAAGGCGGAAATTAGATGTCAGTAAATACGGCAATTATTATAGTAAATATCGTATATGGATAAATTTAAAAATTATCAATTTTACTATTCCTTAACTGGCAACAAAAATCAGCCAATAATTTTATTGTTGCACGGATTCACGGGCAACAATCAAGATTTTAGCAGCGTTATTTCCTTACTATCTCACAAATATTGCTGTCTTGCCGTTGACCTCCCCGGTCACGGAAAAACCAGAGTAATCGGCGACGAAAGTTGCTACAATATGTCAAATACAGCCCAAGCTTTGATAGACTTATTAGATGATTTACAAATAGACAAATGTTTGTTGTTGGGCTATTCAATGGGCGGGCGATTGGCGCTGTACATGACATTACATTTTCCTGAAAGATTCGAGAAAGTCGTGTTAGAGTCAGCTTCTCCGGGCTTGAAAAGTGAAAAAGAGCGATCGCACAGACTGCAATCCGATTTACAACTAGCACAAAAGCTGGAAAATAGCAACATTAAAGATTTTATTTTAAACTGGTACGATCGCCCTTTATGGAAATCCTTAAAAAAATCTCCCAAATTCGACCAACTCATAGAAACCCGCTTAGCAAACAATCCCTTAGAATTAGCCAAATCTCTCCGCAACATGGGAACAGGCAGCCAGCCCTCTCTCTGGGAAAAACTAACAGAAAATCAAATCCCCCTCCTCTTGCTAGCGGGAGAAGATGATGAAAAATTTACAACTATCAATGCAGAAATTGCCAGCTTATGTGCTGCGGCAAATCTAGCCATTATACCAAAAGCAGGTCACAATATCCATTTTGAAAACATCGATCAATTTGGATCGGTTGTGAGACAATTTTATGATTAACTACAAAACAAATGCTATATAAATTCGAGTTTCGCACCTATCAGCGAAAATTTAAGCGCCCGCTGCGAACAAGTCACGGCATTTGGGATATTCGAGAAGGAATTATCCTGCGACTGATTGATGAAAACAATCGCATTGGTTGGGGAGAAATTGCCCCTTTAAGTTGGTTTGGTTCCGAAACTTTTGAGCAAGCTTTAGATTTTTGTCACCAGTTACCTGCTAATATTTCATCAGAGATGATTTGGGCGATTTCTGCTGAATTACCGG
>NZ_JADEXD010000261.1 GCF_015207285.1 Tychonema sp. LEGE 07203
GATCAATTGCGAGAGCGGCTGAAACAAGTTATTGAAAAAATCACTCCTGAGCAAATTAGTTCGTTATCATCTTACAAGTTTATTCTTGAAGCCCTATTCTATGCAGCTTCATATTAAATTGGTATTAGTTGTTAGTTGTTAAGCTGTTATACATTTAAATTGTGCATCAAAAATCAATACAAATATTGTGGAATGGGCTTCTAGCCCGTTCCGAATATCCAGTTTAAATGCGCCACAGCTTAGTTGTCCGTTGTTAGTTGTCCGTTGTTAGTTGTCCGTTGTTAGTTGTTAGTTGTTAGTTGTTATACCAAATCCGGGTTTTGGATACCCTTTATGAACCAGTCGGCCTTGGGGCCGACTTTGTTTGACTTTCTGGCGGTTTCAACCGCCGAATCATAAAGGAGCTTAAACACCTCCTACAGTCCTCTATTCTGTAAGTTGCCAGATAAAAGGAGGCTCTTCCTCGCCCCAGAAGCATTACCAGGCAGAGCGAAAGTAACGAGCAATTTGTCTAGTAATTTTTATTTAAAGTCTTGTGAGGTGTCGGGCCCGCCCTAAAAATCTAATTTAGATGCGCGACAGCTTACTGACTAATGACAACTGACAACTATAGCCTTTCTCAGAAAGATGAGATACTGTCGGGCATTGGGCCGAAGAGCATTGGGCATAGGGCATAGGGCATAAGGCATACCTCATCTTTCTGATAAGTGCTATAACAACGGACAACTGACAACTAACAACTAACAACCAACAACTAACAACTAACAACTAACAACTAACAACTAACAACTAACAACTGACTAATGAAAGAGGTTAACGGAGAGATGCTTTTTTCAGGGCTTGGGTGGTTCGCCTCCAGAGCGATCGCACATATTTTTGTTGGTCGATCGCGTGGAGTACAATAAAGGCTAGGAAAGTATAAGCCATCCAGAAATGGATATTTCTTGCCAAATCTACAACCGCTGCATTTTTAGGAAAGATATCGGGCAGCGTTGCAACCCAGAAAAAAGGCACATTCCCGCTTTTGTAGGAATTAGAGAGGAAAAATCCGCTCAGGGGAACTGCTACCATAAACAAATAAATTGCCGCGTGCAGTAGAAAGGTGCGAATCCACTCTCCTGTAAACTTGGGAAGGCGGCGCGTATACTTGCGCCACCACACCCGCTGCAAAATGAAAATACGCCAAGTTAGCAATGCCATTGTCAAGGCTCCAATTGATTTGTGCAAGCTGTAAGCGTTGCCTTGCAATGGTGTATTGTCTGGCATTTTTACCATCAAAAATCCCCCAACAAGCAGCACCAGATAACAGGTTGCCATCACCGCGTGCATTGACCACAATTGCTTGAAAGCTGAATTCGATCGAGGTTGGGGCTTTGTTTGCGGAACTAATTTTGAACTCATCAAATATCTCCTAGACGCACTTGCAATTTCAGAAACTGGGTTGATTCCTAGATTTCTCGTGAGGGTACAGCAAATATTTCCTAGAAACCGGGTTTCTAGCCCGCGATGCTCAAGTCCTGAGTTTGAAAAACAGGGCGACATCCAGACAAAATAGAGTGTAAATTAACTACATTTCCGATGACCGCGATCGCAGGTGCACAAAATCCAGTCGCCTCAACTTGCTCTACAATTGTACCCAAAGTTCCGATCAATTCTTCTTGTTCGGGCCGCGTTCCCCAGCGCACTAATGCTACGGGCGTTTGGGCGCTCAATTCGGCTGCTGTTAGCTGGTCGATAATGTAAGGCAAATTGTGGATTCCCATGTATACTACAATGGTTTCGGAGCCGCGGGCGATCGCCTGCCAATTTACTTCCGGTCGATATTTTCCCGCTGATTCGTGGCCGGTGACAAAGGTTACAGATGAACTGTACGATCGGTGTGTCAGAGGAATTCCGGCATAAGCTGCAGCTGCAATCCCGGAAGTTACACCGGGTACCACTTCCACCGCAACTCCAGCTTTTACCAACTCTTCCATTTCTTCGCCGCCGCGCCCGAAGATAAACGGATCGCCGCCTTTGAGACGAACTACGATCGCATTATCTCGAGCTTTTTCTATCAATAGCTGAGTTGTTTCGTCCTGCATTAACGAGTGGCGGCCTTTGCGTTTTCCGGCATCAATTCGTTCTGCTTGCGGGTTGATTGCTGCCAAAATTTGATGGCTGACTAAAGCGTCGTAAATCACCACATCCGCACACTCTAACAAAGCTTTTCCCTTCAAGGTCATCAAACCCGGATCTCCTGGCCCGGCACCTACTAAATATACTTTGCCTAAAGACATTGTTCTGGCTTCCTTTACCTCTTCCGTGCCTCTGCGGTTCATTTTTGAATTAAATTCCCAATTAAATCTGCTAATTCTACACTTGCGCCTAGAGGGTTTGCCAGATGAAGTTCCGCCACCGGAAATTGCTGCTTTAGCTGTGCGACATTTTTGGCGATCGCATCTGTAATTCCTCCATTAAATAAGAAGTATGGCACAATTCCTATTTGCTGCTGTCCACCGCGAACCAAACGATCGATTTGTGCTTCCAAACTCGGCTTTACCGACCAATAAGCTGTCTCGGCACCGAGTTCGCTGGCGATTTTCTCAACTGTCGAGTTACCTCCGGGGCGGCGGCTGCCGTGAGATAGTAAAATCCATTTTGGCAATAGCAAATTGGGGAGAAAAGCCACTTCTTGCATCTGATTTTTTAGCAAGCGTGTTAAGCCCGCTTCCTGGGAACCTAAATGCGGGCGCAATTCAATTTTTAGCTTGTCACCAAAAGCTTTTTGGGCAGTTTCTACCTCTGCGGGTATGTCTTCGGCGACGTGAACTCCCGGCAATAAAAAGACGGGCAGGATTTGCAATTGTGTCAGCCCCAGGGACAGGGTACGTTCGCCAAAACTGCAAATTTCTTCGTGCAGCGGCGCGGGGCCGAGTTCTAGGGTAGCCGTTGCTACTGCGGGGAACGAGGCGGCTAATTTTTGAGACAGCAGTTGACCGAGGTTTTCCAAAGCCAGTTGGGGTCTGGGGTCGCGGCTGCCGTGAGATACTAATAAATAGGTCGATCGCAATTTCAATAGGGATTTGATGTTAATGTTCGATCGGGATGTTAAATAATTCTAACATCTGGGAGCCGAAACTCCTAAAAAAACATAACACAGATATCCCCGACTTCTCTAAGAAATCGGGGATATTAAGTTGCTCAATCTTGCGATTAACCTTGGGGAGCCGGATCGGCGATGTACTTAAAAGTAGGTTCAGAGTTCAAAGCAGTGGCTCCGTCTTTGCCGTCGCTAGACAAGTTAAAGAACAAATCTACTGTTGAATCTGGCTGAATATTTCCGAACATCGGATCGGTAAGTTTGCCCATAGCTTGCAGGGCATTCATAAACATTTGAGTGTGAGAAATTTCGCGAGTCAGCAGAAAGTGCAGCGTCTTTTTGGTTCCTGCATCCGGCGCTAATTTAATCAATTCTTCGTAAGTTTGGCGAGCTCCTGCTTCCGCACCGATATTGGCGCGCAAGTCGCGCACGACATCGCCGCCTTCGTTGACATAAGCAGCGCTCCAAGCTTGACCTTGGCTGTCCAGCAAGTGCGGGCCTACACCTCTGACAGCAAACAAAGTGCTTTTGTAAGCTTCTGTTTGGTCAACGTTTTTGGTGTGCATTTCGATCAGTTTGCCAACCATTTCTAAGTGGCTGAATTCTTCGATCGCAATATCTTGGAGCATATCTTTAATCTCTGCATTTTCACAGTGAAAAGACTGCACCCAGTATTGCAAAGCTGCTGTCAGTTCTCCGGTTGCTCCGCCAAATTGTTCGAGGAGTAATTGAGCAAAGCGGGGATTGGCTTCGTCTACTGTCACGGCAGACATTAATTGTTTTTTGTGAAAAAACATGGATCGGTACCTCTGTTTATTTTTGCTGTTAAAGCCGTCAGATTGCTGACTTTTTCTGTGTTCGCCTTCAGAGTATATTGTGCAACAAGCGATCGCGCTGAACCTCGGTCGCTGGATACAGATAGTGGGACAAGTCGATCTGCTTTCAGGTAGAGTTTAAATTTAAATTTTTAATTACTTAGCAGGCAGAAAAATTACAATTTAGCAGCAGCATTATTGTCGCACTCGGTTAATTTTGCTGACAGCCCATCGAGATGTCGCAGCCACTTAACGCGGCGAACCAAACTACGAGAGGGAAGGTGTCCGATTGATGCTTTACAAATATGAGATGCTCCCAGAGGGAAGAGGGATGGTTGACAACTGATATCAATTCCGGTTGCACTCAAACACGATTGTTGACTGTTGAGAGTTGACGGGCGGGTCGAAAAACTGAATGGTTGAGTGTTAGCTGTTGACTAGATTTTATTATTCCGATGCAACCGTCCACGATATGATGCAGTCCGGGATGTGTGGCTATTTTAATGCGCTGGGTCGAATCGGGACGCTGCTGGGGCGCGGGATATTTGCCGTTGGCGGAGCCCTCGCAGAGGATCGCCCAAAGGAGAAATTGTGCTAAACTCTTGCTGTGCATGGCATTTGAGGCACAAGTGATGCGATGGGTTCGGGGACGCTGAAAAAAAAATCAAATTTTTTTTGCTTGACCCCTAGACTTTTTCGGGAATATAGTGCTATAGTTAGAAAAGTTATGGCGAGTGTAGCCAAGTGGTTAAGGCAGTGGTTTGTGGTACCACCATTCGTGGGTTCAATTCCCATCATTCGCCCTTTTAATTATATTGTACAGGTGCGATCGCCCGTTGGGTGCTTAGCTCAGACGGCGGTTGAAACCCCATCTATACAAACGATGTCCGTGCCAAGCGTACTCAAGAAGATAACGTGATTTTCGTTTCCCGGTTTTCAACCCGCACAGGCGCGTGAGTGTTTGTATAGACGCGGTTTCTAACCGCCCGGTTTTCTACTGTGCTAATCTTAGATCCAATCTAATACCATTTTTCTTTCATATGTGCTATGGATGAATTCCGAAGCCCCCC
>NZ_JADEXD010000044.1 GCF_015207285.1 Tychonema sp. LEGE 07203
GGGGAATGGGGAATAATTATATATTTCCAATCCCTCCGCTTCGCTCCGCCGAATGCCCGATTCCCTGTTTGGACAATTTCTTACTGCGAACCTTACTTTTAAGACATCGGCAATCTACCAGCAGCAGCCCGCTGCATTGTACTAACTCGCATAGAATTAGAGAAAATTCCTTGGCCTTGCAGTTGAGGAATAGCCGGTTTAATTTCCACTTTCACCAACCGGGCAGTGCAGATAAAAACCGTTTGATCTACCAAATGAAAAGTCAACCAAGGTTGACTTAATAAAGGCAGCACTTCCTCTTGAAATTCTTGTGCAGGAATCGGAATAGTAAAGGTTTCTGTGTGACCTTCGACATAATGAAATGTAACTTGAGTTGTGTTCTCTTTATCTTGAGTTAATTGGCCAAAGGAACCTGCACGCATAAATTTTGCTCCTAAACTTGAGACTTTGAAAGAATACTGCCATCTTGTGGCTAAGCATTAGCAGATGGTGTTGGCATCGCGCTCATTTTTTCTAAATCTAGAACTTTTGCCAAGTCTTCTGCATTCATTAAACCCTGTTCTAGGACAATTTGCCGCAAAGATTTGCCGGTTTCGAGAGATTCTTTGGCGACGGCGGCGGCGTTGAGATAGCCAATGTGAGTGTTGAGGGCGGTAACGAGGGCGAGACTGCCTTCTGCGTAAGCGAGACACCGATCGGGCTTTGCTTCAATTTTTTCGAGGCATTTTGTGCTCAGGGCGCTGATGGTATTGCCCAAAATTTCGATGCTGTGAATTAGATTGTAAGCAATCAGGGGCATCATCACGTTCAATTCTAATTGTCCCGCTTGGGCGGCAAGGGCGATCGCGCTATCGTAACCCATAACTTGAAAACACACCATCGAAGTCATTTCTGCCATCACCGGATTGTATTTTCCCGGCATAATTGACGAACCGGGTTGCACCGGAGGCAGTTGAATTTCCTTGAAACCCGTTTTCGGTCCAGAGTCCATCAAACGCAAGTCGTGGGACATTTTAACACAATCCTGAGCGAGATTTCGCAGCGCGCCAGACACATTTACAAACGGTGCCATGCTCTGCATAGCCGCCATTAAATGCCTTGCTGGTTTCAAGGGTTGGTCGATTAATTCCGAGAGAATTTCAGCAACTTTTTGACAGTATTCTGGGTGAGTATTTAAGCCCGTTCCCGCCGCACTTCCCCCCAATCCCAGGGATGTCAAATCATCGGATGCCCGGTCAATTCTCAAAGTATGTTCTCTAAGAATTTGCGCCCAAGCACCGAAGGTATCGCCGAGTCGAACCGGTACGGCATCTTGCAGGTGAGTGCGGCCGGATTTGACGATATCTTTGAATTCTTCTGCTTTGTTTTCTAGGGCAACTACGGCCTCAGACAGCGCGGGAAAAAGAGTTTTTTCTAAGGCCAACAATCCGCCGATCCGAATCGCCGTAGGAATCACATCATTGGTCGATTGACCGTAGTTTACATGATCGTTCGGACTGACGCGCTTGTAGTTGCCTTTTTCATCGCCCATAATTTCCAAAGCGCGATTGGAAAGCACTTCATTAACGTTCATGTGGTGAGAAGTTCCTGCCCCGGCTTGGTAGACATCAACTACAAATTGATCGCGCAATTTGCCAGCTAAAATTTCATCTGCTGCTCGGACAATTGCTTGACTGATGTCTTCTGAAATGCAGCCGAGTGCCCCATTGGCGATCGCCGCAGCTTTTTTAATTAAAACACAAGCATCGACGTAAGTTGATAAAGGTTTAAGACCGCTAATTGGAAAATTTTCAACGGCGCGCAGAGTTTGAATGCCGTAATAAACAGTAGATGGGATTTGTTTGTGTCCCATCGAGTCGCTTTCGGTGCGGTAGCTGATGGTTGGCTTTTGGTTCATCAGAAAAATTGGTGGTGATTATTAGGAATTGTACAATTTTTTTGTAACAGGGCTGGTGGGTGCTGTTATTGTACCGCAACCGCCGGCGACTGTACAGTAACTCGCAAATCGCGATCGCCCAAACTTATCTCAGATCCGGACGCTAAAATCTCGAATCTCAAATCAAATCTGCGGTGAAAGCGAACCGCAACTGACAGTTGACAAAAAGCTCAAATAAACATCTCTCATTATTCCTGCATAACAGGCCGGAAAGCCGGTTTTTTGACTATCTTTTTAGGAGAGATATAATAGATTGCCAAGGGCGATCGCACGCAGACAGGAATGCTCCGCTATAATCGTACAAGTACAGTGCGCGATCGCACGGCAGTTCACAAACCCGGTTTCTCGATCGATGTCTCTGAAAAACCAGCCATCAACGTTAAAAAAAGCGGGTTTTGAATGCCTTAGTCCTCAACTAAATCCACTTCACTCTTGGAGTTAAAATCCCATGAACAAACTAGCAAAAACTTTCAAGCTCCCGCTAAATATTTTGATAATCGGTTTAAGTGCCACTGCGATTTTCCCAGCTTCAGTAAAAGCTGTATCTAGTAGGATAGTTTCCGCCACTGCAATCCCGGAACAATCGGCAATTTTAATTGCTCAGCGACAGCAGCAGATTAAGTTTAAAAGAGGTGCTAGTTCAGCGGAAGTAAAAGGAGGAGTAGCGCGCGGCGAAGTCATGATTTATTTGATTCGCGCCAAACAAGGTCAAACCATGAATATTGAGATCCAATCAGTTGAGGGAAATGCTGTTTTTAAAGTTGTCGATCCGAATACAAACGCCGTAGCCGAAGGAGAAAAAAGCTGGTCGGGAAAATTGCCTCAGACGGGACAATATCAGATAGTCGTCGGTACAGAACGAGGAGGCGCGAGTTACACTTTGTCAGTTGGGATATACTAACATTTTGCTGTTTCCGAGCTAGTGGTTAAATTCTGCTAGTTACAACATTACCTAGATTCCAGTAACCCAGTTTCTTTAACACCTCCGCCAGTCTCGAAGATGACAGTGTTAGCAGCAAGGCAATCTTATCTCTCCAGCTAACTGCGATTCATTGTAGTTAGCTGGACATTTGAGCGATCGATCTGCTAGTTTTGTGACAAAATAGATTGTAGTTTAATTTTTTTAGGAGTTTGTATGGCTCGTTTCAATCAAATCCTTGTCCTAGGTGCCGTCAGCCTTCTAACTTTGGCTGGTTGCGACAGCGCTAAGGAAGCTTCCACTCCGCAAATTTCACCCCTCCCGGTTCCTGCTGCTACTGCTGTTGCAAAAACTGAGAAAGCAGTATCCCAAGGAAACTATGCAGAATTGAGTGCTGTCGTGTCCAGTACCAAAGCAGCGGTTCAAACTGGTGATTTCGTCAAAGCAAAAACCGAATTTGACAAATTTGAAAATGCCTGGAAACAAGTCGAAGACGGCATCAAAACCAAAGCTCCTAAAAGCTACGAAGCCGTTGAAGATAGCGCAGAAAAAGTAACAGACGATCTCAAAAAAGGTCAGCCTAGCAAAGACCAAGTGCTGGCTCAGTTGGAGTCGCTAGAAACGACTATTAATAGCATTCCCAAATCGTAAGATAGATTGCTAAATTGAGTGCTTGTTTATAGTTTTGCGATCGCCGCAATTACTCAGAAACAAGCACTCAACACTTTCTCTTTATATAAGCTCAGTATTCCAAAAATGTCAACCACTATGAAGAAATCTTTTCATAAGTACCACCGCATGATAGGCATTATTGTTGCTTTGCCGCTAACCTTAACTGTGTTGACGGGAATGGTTGCAACTATTGGTCGGGAGTGGCCGCTAAATATAGGAATTTCATCGAGATTTATGTTAAAAGTTCATACTGGTGAAATTTTTCACCTGCAAGCAATTTACCCAATTTTAAACGGCTTGGGAATGCTCGGCTTGCTGGTGACAGGTTTAAGTATGTCGGGTTTGTTCGGCAGAAGAAAGCAGCAAAATTCCAACAATTGAAAGCAAAGATGTGAGAAACTGACGAAGGACTTGATGACGACTATTGAACCCGGTAATTTTAGGGTGGCAAATATGAACTTAAAAATCACAACAAATAACCTATGTACGGTTGCGGTTCGTCCTACCGTAACTGTTGAACCAAAGTTCTGGATTTTGTAACAAAAATTCAAGTTCCGCATCCCGTAAAGTTGTTATATTTGGGTTGCCAAAACAATTTTGAAGCGGGCGCACTGTCAAATATTATGTCGCGTTACCCAAGCATAGATAACCTTGTGGGGAATCGCGGTGTACTCAAACAAGCTTTGCTAGCAGTGGGTTATCCGGCGGAAGATTTAGCTGGATATGTCGAAGGAAGCGATTTACCCTTTAATTTGCGTGCCTATCAAAAGGAAGCAGTAGAAGCATTCTATCAGAGCGGAGAGGTTAGAGGCGGCAGCAGTACGATCGTCCTACCCTGCGGCGCTGGTAAGACGATTGTGGGGATGATTGCGATGAGTTTGGTGCAGCAAAAAACATTGATTCTCACCAGCAGTTTGACTTCGGTGCACCAGTGGCGCAGGGAAATATTAGACAAGCAGATGAATTAAATCGATTTTTGCGCGGTGCAAGATATTAGTTGAAACCACTGCAAAGCTAGATTAAATAATCGCGTACTTTAGTTTGATTAGAGAGGATTTTCGCTGCAGGGGTTTTTAGCCCCTGTCGGAGTCTGGCATTTACCCAATTTCCAAATTTCCGAATTACAAATATCGAGTTAACTGCACTCGATAGCGTTCTTTTTTAGTAATCATAACTTCCCCAATTTCCAATCTTCCCTTGCCGGTAACAGCGATTAAATCTCCCGACTTAACGTTATAACTAGCTTGAGTGATGTCTTTCCAATTAACTCGCACGTCGCCTCTGTCAATAAATTCAACCATTTTGCTGCGGGACATGGCAAATCCGGCCGAAGCTACAGCATCCAATCTCATCGATGCTTCAACGGTTGTCATTTCTTTCTTTTTCGGTTCTCTAATTTTGAGTTCGCTCAACTCAATACGCTGAGTTTTGACTGGAACCGATCGCACTTGCTGCAAACTCATCTCTAAATACTCTACCATCTCAGGCATCACAATCGCCTGGGCCCCGCGTTCCCCCAACACAATCACGTCGCCTGTTTTTTCGCGGACAATTCCCTTACCCAACATCGCCCCCAAAAAGTCGCGGTGAGAAGCTGTATCGAACAGGAAATTGCCAGCGATTTCTACCGCAGCAATATTAACGCTAGCAGAGTCGATCGGGATTTCGGAGCGCGCGATCGCAATTCTTTGTCTTTCAGCTTGCGGGTAGCCGCCCCAAGCAACTAATTCCACATCAGTTAAGCGCTTAAATACCGTCATAGTGTCTGCCAACTCCGGAGGCGACAGAAAATCAGTCAGAGTAACTTCCCAAGTTTTAATTGCTTGTTCGGCTCGATCGAGTGCCCGCGCCACACAGTCGCGGTTTTCGATGCCTTTTAACAGTTCTTCTCTTTGTAAATTCGCCATAATTAATATCAACCTACAAAATATCAGTTAAATCCAACACAAAACCTGGCAGTACATTTTCACCTGACAGAGTTGTCGGCGAGTCTAAATTTTCCACATCTGAACCTTGACGGGAGATTGCTACTTTTCTATTTTTGCGATCGAGCAACCATCCCAAACGAGCTTTATTTTTCACCTACACTTTCATTTTAGCCCGCAATTTTTCTAAGGAATCGCTAGCCGATCGCAATTCCACTACAAAATCGGGACAAATCGGTGCAAATTTCTTTTTTTGTTCCGCAGTTAAAGCATCCCACCTGTCGCGCTGCACCAAAGCTGCATCGGGAGAAATATCTGAACCGTCGGGCAGTTTAAATCCCGTTGAAGAACCACAGGAGTAAAATGTCAACAGTCAACAGTTAACCGTCAACAGTTAACCGTCAACAGTTAACCGTCAACAAATAACTAAGTCTCTGTATAACCTTGGATATTTTCCGGTTCAAACTGCTGCAAAATATTAGCAGCTTTCCCAGTCAAATCATCAGTGCCCTTAACCGCAATCAAAAATTTACCCGCATTCAAACGGTTGCGGTAGGGTAAAGCATCGCCGCTACCAAAGGCCATGCCTCCGGCACCGCCGACAAATACGCTACCCATCCCGCCGGCGATCGCACCGAGCACTCCGCCGATGAGGTGATCGCCAATTTCGCCCGCCCAAGCAAAAGTCTTCAACTCAGTAATCAGACTGAAAGTAACGCCGGCAATAAAGCCAAAGGGTATCAGCCAAATAGCCATAAGTTTCGCTTGTTTATTTGCTTGCTGGTTGGGATCTATCAAACCGAATTCATCGGCAGTTTTGTAGCCGCGGCCCAAAATGCTGACTTGCTTCATGGGCAAGCCTTCTTTTTCGAGGGCGCAGTAGGCGGCTTCGGCTTGCATTCGATCGGGCAGTACGGCGATAAGATAATTCATTGACAACAATTCCTGATAGTTAGGTTCGGATACCCGGAATTTATTATAGCCTGAAAAGACTTGCTAGCTAAGCAATTGGGCGTTTTCCAGACTCCGGCCGAGTCCCACCGCCGCCCAACCTAAAATATTTCCCGCAAAAATGACCGACCATGACCGAATACAGATACAATTCAAACTGCACAAAGGCAAGCTTGAGCTGAGCTGTTAGATACGGCTCTAAGTCATAAGTCTCAACTTTGAGCTCGCCAACGCTCGGCCTATTTTTACTATTGCACTCCACTGCTTGCTATGCCTAAAGTTCTAGTATCCGATCCGATCGACCAAGCCGGAATTGACATCCTCTCCCAAGTCGCGCAAGTTGACGTAAACACAGGACTTTCAGCCGCCGAACTGGTTAAAATTATTCCAGATTACGACGCTTTAATGATCCGTTCTGGCACCCAAGTTACCCAAGAAATCATTGAAGCGGGCAATCTACTCAAAATCATCGGTAGAGCCGGAGTCGGCGTAGATAATGTGGATGTACCCGCCGCTACCCGCAAAGGAATTGTAGTCGTTAACTCCCCCGAAGGCAACACGATCGCCGCAGCCGAACACGCGATCGCCATGATGCTCTCGATGTCCCGCCACATTCCAGAAGCCAACGCCTCGGTCAAAAGCGGTAAATGGGAACGCAACCGCTTTCTGGGCGTAGAAGTTTACAAAAAAACCCTCGGTATCGTCGGTTTGGGCAAAATCGGCTCCCACCTCGCCGCCGCAGCCAAAGCAATGGGCATGAAACTGCTAGCTTACGATCCCTTCATCTCTACCGAAAGAGCGGATCAGTTGGGCTGCCGCTTGGTGGAACTCGAATTGCTGATGCGCGAGTCCGACTACATCACCCTGCACATTCCCAAAACCCCGGAAACCCTGCACTTAATTAACGCTGACGTGCTGTCGAAGATGAAGCCCACGGCCCGCATCATTAATTGCGCCAGAGGTGGCATCATCGACGAAGCAGCCCTGGCAGAAGCGATCGAATCAGGCAAGATTGCCGGCGCAGCTTTGGACGTTTACGAACACGAACCGCTAGAAGCCGATTCGCCTCTGCGGAGCGTGGGCCAAAAAATCGTGCTGACACCTCACTTGGGCGCTTCCACCGCGGAAGCTCAGGTGAATGTGGCGATCGATGTTGCCGAACAAATTCGCGATGTGCTGTTGGGGCTGCCGGCGCGATCGGCTGTTAACATACCCGGTATTTACCCAGATTCGATCGAAAAACTCAAACCCTACCTGCAACTAGCCGAAACCCTGGGCAACCTCGTCAGCCAGCTAGCCGGAGGCCGAGTCGATTACCTCAACGTCCAACTCCAAGGCGAACTCGCCAACAACCAAAGCCAGCCCGTAGTCGTCGCCTCCCTCAAAGGCCTGCTCTCCCAAGCCCTGCGAGAGCGCGTTAACTACGTCAACGCCAGCATTGAAGCCAAAGAACGCGGAATCCGGGTAGTCGAAACCAGAGACGCCTCGATTCGCGACTACACCGGCTCCCTGCACCTGATGGCGAAAGGAACCCTCGGCGAACACACCGTGACAGGTGCAGTCCTCGGCGAAAGCGAAATTCGGATTACCAGCGTTGACGATTTCCCAGTCAACGTTTCCCCAACTCACCACATGCTGTTTACCCTGCACCGCGATATGCCGGGGATTATTGGCAAAATTGGTTCCCAATTGGGCAGTTTTAATGTCAATATTGCCAGTATGCAGGTAGGCCGTAAAATCGTGCGAGGCGATGCGGTGATGGTTTTGAGCCTGGATGACCCTCTACCAGAGGGCATATTGGCCGAGATCCTCAAAGTTCCGGGAATTCGGGATGCTTACACCGTAAATCTTTAAAGGATTAAGGATTTTAGATTTTAGATTGGCACAATCTAAAATCTAAAAGCTAAAATCGTTAGGCGGTAAATGTTTAAAGGATTTTGGAGTTTAGATTTTGGATGCAAGGACTGATAATTGGTAATGGGTAATTAGTCATTGGTAATTGGCAAGAAAGCGGGAATTTTTCTATTAGTCAATCCAGATTCTTCACTTTCGAGTTCCCAGTCTCCATTTCCTGACGGGCCAATCTAAAATCTAAAATCTAAAATCTAAAATTGTTATGGCACATAGCTGGTGGGAAATTAGAATTATTTGCGATCCGGAGCTGGAAGATATCATCTTTTGGCGTCTGGAACAATTTAAATGTCGGGGAACAGCTACTCAGATCAAAAGCAATTCCTGCCTGATGTCGGCTTATTTGCCCGAAGAACAGGCTCAATTGCTGGATTTGGCTGCTCTGTCTCTGTGGCTGCGACAAGATGCTTTGTGTGCAGGTTTGCCCCTACCTGCGATGCAGTGGGATTTGATTGAAGATGAGGATTGGGGCAGCACTTGGAAGCAGCACTGGCAGCCTCAAGAAGTGGGCGATCGCTTTTTAATTAATCCCGCCTGGTTGCCCGCGCCGACTGATACCGATCGCGTCATCTTGCGTTTAGATCCCGGTGTCGCCTTCGGTACGGGTGCTCACGCTACTACTCAACTTTGTCTGGAATCTCTGGAAATGCGTCTCGGTTTTGATGACAAAGAGTGCATAGTTGCGGATATTGGCTGCGGATCGGGTATTTTGTCGATCGGCGCGGTGTTGTTGGGCGCTACAAAGGTTTATGCTTTGGATACCGATCCTTTGGCGGTGCGATCGACCATTAGCAACCGACAGCTTAACCGCGTTAACCCGCAGCAGTTAATCGCAGAACTCGGAACGGTCGATCGCTTGAAAGAAATGATCGATGAGCCGATCGACGGTTTGATGTGCAACATTTTAGCAGAAGTAATCATAGATTTAATCCCGCAGTTCACCGCCATTAGCAAACCGAGTACATGGGCCGTGCTCAGTGGCATTTTGCTCGACCAAGCTAAGCCAATTGCCGACACTCTCGAACAGCACGGCTGGATTGTGGCTACTCTGTGGAAGCGCCAAGATTGGTGTTGTTTTAACATTCGGCGCAGTTAGTGTTCTGAGATTTTCGATACATATATTAGTAGTAGGGTGCATCAGATTCGATGATTTTGGATGCGTATTGAATCGCTAACAACTGACGCACCTTACAATTATTTCGGAATTAATATCACCCGAAATCAGGATAGGGCAGTGCCGTTTCCCTACAATTAATCGCGGTAGGGAAACGGCACTGCCGTGTCCTCTATATCATACCGATGAAACCGGAAACGATATGACGCACCTGATTGAAATTAGCTAAACATTACATAGCGGATAATCGAACCTTCGCGATCGATTTTTACAGCGTGTTGCGAAAGTATTTCTTCCGACCACATTGGCTCAGAAACAGGCTGAGATTCAGGTTCATCGCCAATCCAAGGTGGAGAAGGCATAGATAAGTCACGACCATTTAATTGTCGCTCTAACCACTTTATCGCTCCTGTATGTTGACATTTGCGATCGCAACAACCAGCTCCCAGAAACTGACCTTGTTCATCAAAAACTTCTATAAAAGAGCCGCTATTATCCCAACCATCATCAACATAGCCTTGTATCAGAAGAGCAAATGAAATTTGAGATTCAACGGGAACTTTTACAAGATATATCTCGCTGAGGCTGTGCTGAGAGTAGCAAAAATGTCGATCGTAAGTGTCAGCCACAGTTTTAGGTATGTCTTGTGGAGGTCTTTCAATCTCCACCGACTCCAAACCATCACCAAACCCACCAAACAACTGAAGACATCCGATGCGACAGTCTGGGAAGAAATCCGAGAAAGAGTCAGAGCGATCGTAAAACTTACCGATTTCTTCCTCGTAGAATTTTCTAACTAAAGATTCCCGAGTGCTATAATTCATACACTCTCTCCTATAATTTTTGTTGTTTTTGCCTTGTGCTATCGCTCATATCAAATCCGGTTAAATGCACGTAGATAAGTAGGGGAAATCCCCCTGTGATAGCCCCTAATGTACTGCGACAATCAAACGGATGTGATATTATTCATTGATGTCATCGGGATCGGGATCGAAGTCGTAGGGTGCCTCAGATTCAATCATTTTTAATCTCAAATCGCTACCAACTGACGCACGCTACAAGGACATGATATTAGTCGTAGGGTGCGTCAGATTCAATCATTTTCGCTCTCAAATCGCTACCAACTGACGCACCTTACAAGTTATATCAATTTCGGTCGATTACCCATGATTCTTGTAGGAGCTCACTTCGCCATAATATTTCATATAAATTGACAATCTTGTAAAACCGCCCCAACTCCTCGATTTGGTTAATCGTCAGTTTCTATTTCAGCATATTCATCAGTCACAACTTGTCCATCTGGCATGATAGTATTTCGCTTGTAGCTGTCGCTTAAATCGCAACCTTCAACGAGTGCTCCTCTCAAATTGGCCTCGTACAGATAAGTTTCACCCATCATTGCACCTCTAAGGTCTGCTCCTTCCAGATTGGCTCGATCTAAGCTAACTTCAAATAAACAAGCATTTTGCAGGTTGGCATTTCGGAGATTAGTATATTTTAAATTACTACCTGTCAAGTTGGCATTACTTAGGTTAGCTCTCTCCAATGAAGCTCTTTCTAGATTAGTTTCTAAACTAGCATTAGACAAATCTGCTTCGTCCAGCATACTATGAGTTAAATCAGCATAATCTAATCTAGCTGACGTAAAAATAGTACGTCTGAGATTGCTTTCTTTCAGCGTGGTATATGTCAAATCAGCTTCACTGAAATCAGCCTCACTCAAGTTTACGCCTCTTAGTTCGGCACCTTCTAGGTTAACCCGACGAAAATCTCTTTCACCCGCTGCGTATCTTTTGAGCAGTTCTTCTGCGTTCATAACTTGCCTCTTTAATCTATTTACACTTTCAAATGATAAACTAAAAGTGACAGTGCTATTATGAAAATATAAATAATTTGCATCATAAAGCTATGGACGTTGAAGAACTATATAGACGTTACGCTGCCGGAGAAAGGGATTTCTCTGGAGTTGATTTAAGTCATGCTGACTTAAACATTGATAAAGTGGGATATCCCGAAGAACTCGAACCAGGTAAAAATGATTTGAGCGGTATCAATCTCAGCGGTGCTAACTTGACCGGAGCCAGACTGATTTGTGTTAACCTCAGCGGTGCTAATTTGAGCAGTGCAAACCTAGAGTCTGCTACCCTAGAATGCACGATATTGACTGGTGCTAATTTGAGTGATGCTATCCTAGATTATGCGGAACTGGCATGCGACCTAATTGATGTTGACTTGAGAGAAGCTAGTATATTTTGTACGCGATTAGTTGGTACTGACCTAAGCAGAGCTAACTTGATGGGAGCAACATTTCAAGTCCATGTAAAAGGGTATTTAGTTTTTAGCGAAACCATTATGCCTGATGGTACTATTAATAATGAAGATGAAGATCATGGCTAACCTCAATCGTTTGCGTAATAGTCTATTAGACCTCTCCAAAAAATCCTGTACAAGGTAGGCAGGATTCCGGCTCCACAAGGATTATTGAAGAGGTCTATTATAGTAATAATTGCCTAGACAGAATTTTAAGATAGCTTCGCCTTCCACAACTCATAGGTTCGCTATAGTTCAATTTCATTAAAAATTAATAGCCTGGAAAGCCAAGTCAGCTTTCCAGGCTATTTTGTTTAAATTCTAGACCATCAACCTTCTGATTCGATTATTTCCTCAATCTCGTCGGGAATATTTGAAAAAAAGTCAAGCCCAGTCAAGTCCTCAATTTGGTTAACAGTCAGTTGCCATGTTCGCCAATTCCTCCAAGCAGCTTTGTTTTGTATGTCTGGAAGATTTAGCCCCAACAAAATATTGAATGGGTGAATAACTGGTAGCGGAAAATCTCCATTATTACCTACTGAGCCATCTTTTTTAGTTGGCACATGAGCTGGCTCAACTTCGTTTGGCGTTAAAATACCGTAAGTCGCAGCGTCAGCAATAGTGACAGTGGCAGGAGTCAGTCCTGGTTGCTCTAAATCCAGTACAACCTTCCAAGTCCAACCAGGAATATTGATTCCTTTGCTGGTCAGGATTTCAGGTACTGTTAAAAACCCTGGTCTCGAATTATGACTGTAGCGCTGCGGATTCAGATTGCTACCGTAACCTCCAGAAACAACATAAAGCTCGCTTGGGTTCTCAGTAATTGGATTGGTCTGAGTAATCTGTTTCAGCCAATCGTCGAAACTTGCCCAGGCTGGTTTATTTGGGATTTCTCCTCGAAAGTCATCGTTATTGTCATAATGCTGTGGAACTACGTTCGTAAAAAGAAAAGTCGCTATGTTGTCTTTTTCGCTATTGGTTCGCTGAGACGAAGATGTCATATGCCCCTTGGAATATCCGCTGCCAACGTAGTCATCTCTTTTGATCCGACCCCAGCTTTCAGGAATACTAGGATCTTCAATAAACCTGCTGTTTGAACGAGGAGTGTCACTCAGCCACTTTTTATTCATTTGCCAACTCACCCATTTAGGAGTTTTACTGCTGTCATCGTAAGCAGTAGCAAACTGTGCTTTCTCTAGCAGATAGTTATTTTTATCTGCAATAGCAAGGTCTGTTGTATTCCTGGCATCGGAAGGATTCCCAAACAACAAATGTTGGCTTTTGAAGAAGGCATTATCTAAGTAAACAGTACCGCCACCAACAACTTCAAACTTGAGGGTTGCTACTTGACCGCGCAAATTGTCAGGCACTTCAAATTGGAAAGTCTCAAACCCTTTAATCCCATAATCAATCTTTTGAGTGTCTGCTAAGTAAGAACCTTTTGTACGATTTGCTCGCGTCAAATTGATGGAGGATGAAACGCTTAAAGGACTTCCATCTGCTGCTGACAAAGTGACCAAAACACTTCTGCCTCGTTTCAATTCTGCTTCGGGAACATGGAGGTCAAAGCGTAAATTTCCCCACTCAGGCACGACAAAACGGTTGTGGGTAATACTTTTACCTGATTCTAACTTCAGAGCATAATTTGGTTGAGTGCGATCGACCCCAATGCGATCCAATTCCGCGTGCAAAGCCGGAGCATCGGTTGCAGATAGCTGATTCACATCAACGAGATTGTTTGTAGTTACACTCGCTGACGTTTCACCATTATGCAAAGACCAACCAGGAATCGCATCAGAAAAAATAGTCCGATTCAGTCCCTGCGGATTGAAAACCGCATCAAAATTGCCGTTAAATAAAGTAGGAACCGCAAAATCTCCCCGCATTCTGGCATCATAAGTATTGTCAAAATCTACCGGTATGCGCTCTACAGATGTCTGCGGCCGCAACTCCTTCCCGCCGCCCAAAACCGAATAAAACCACCCCGTACCAATTCCCTCCCAAGGAGCACCATCAACACCATGTTCAAAACTGTGTTCAGGCGTATACCAAGGTGTAACCCGAGCAGAACTGTTCGCAATCTCGCTAAATGAAAAGTCCTTATCGAACAAAGGTTCGCGATACCCGTCGCCGCGTCGGCGGAAAAGAGGATTAGCATCTAAGTTTTCATCGAACGGGAAGTTAGTTGGAAACAAATCTGATGTCCCCCCATACCAGCTCAAAACACGTCCGTGTACAGCTCCCCTTCCCGCAATACCAACAGTAGGATCGGTTTCCTTCGTAAACCCAGCACGACTGCTATTGTAATCTGGATTATCTTTATTAGTTCCCAGCAAAACCGACAAATCCGGTTCTCCCAACAGCGGAGCAGTAGCATCGGGATTTTCTGACCTCCAACCTTCTCGCGGAAACTGAAGTCCGGGGGCTGTTTTTCCATCTTCTGTAGATGGAAGATTGGGAAGATCCCGGCCCGCAGGCGAAACCGTACCTCCTGATAAATCCGGTACTGTCTGATAGTAATTATCCGCAAAAGTGACATTTTCCCAAACCTGAACCTTCGGTTCGCGGAAATCGCCGAAATTATCTGTCACCACATTTAGCCCCGGTTGGTCGAAATCGTGGGGGTCTAAAGTTGTCATCTGAAGGTCGCGAATATTAGAGTTTTCTTTTCCACCCGCTTCAGGAAAATGAGTCCCCAAACGCTGAATAATTTCGCTGTTAACAACTGTTCCCCGACTGAAACCAACAAAATGCAGCGGTGAATTGAAAATGGCTCCTTGTTTTGCCGTGCTGTTTTCATCAATGAACAGTTGGTCTAACTGCACGAGGGAAGCAAAGAAAGTATCTGCCACTGCTTCGCTAAAACCTGAATCAGGAGCTGCCGATTCATTATTGTTCGACCAGTCATTCAGCAGCACTAACGGTTGATTGTTGTCAAGGTATGGAGCTATGTAACTCTCCAACTTGGTGAGATAGTCGGCGTCATCTTCTGGATTCTCACCTGCTGGGAAATCTGGCGCAACCGCTCCATATTTGTTGACAGGAACCCAATAACCAGTAGCGAGGTCGTACCTCATCATCAAACCGTTGTCCTCAGCACCTGCATTGGCAATACTATTGCCCAGTTGGTAAAACTCTGAAGGAATTCCAGGGTTATCAAAAAAGGGAGCACTAAAGGGAGGCTTGAAGCCATGAGTCAGCACAGTTACGCTGGGGAAGGTATCGTCATCATCATTGGGATCGGTTAATGTTGTCCAGAAATCGCCAAACTCTATGTTTCGGCTGCCATTTTTATTCCAAGCTTCAACGGCCCAATTGTACTCCTGACCCGCGGTCAAAGTAAGGTTGTCAGGTAGCGTGAAGCTGGTATTTGTACCTTCAATAAATGTTTGACCGCCATCCAAAGTCCACTTGCCAATGCCGTCATCACCTCTTTGCCAAGTTGCAGTTAGAATTCGGTTGGGGTTGAAGTCGTTCTCTTGGCTGCGGTAAAAAGAAGTATTCCAAGGTTTTGTCAGTAAATCCAACTGTTCTGGTTTGCTCAATCCTTGATTGAAAAGAAATTCGTTGCCATTCGGCTCTGGTAAATCGACAACTTCATCCCACGGTAGCAGTCCTTCACCTTCATCGAATACGCTGAGGAAGAGGTTAACTTCTTCTACATTTTCACTAGGCAATTCGTCAAATTCCCATTCAAAAGTAGGAGTCAGGTCATTTATGTTATTCTCACCAGGCCCCGTTAAATCCAACCAATCTAGCGGTGTCGCAGCCAAACCGCGAGAGTTAGTTGCAGCAACGGGAGCTCGCTTGCTACCAGGCGGCACGCCGTAAGTATACTGGTTGTTCGCATCAGTCAGAATCTGGAAGTCAGCAGCAAGACTAACCGCTGGATTAATATTATCAATTGGCACTGTGGAAAGGTCAGCAACGGTAGCATTTCTTGCTGTAGCGCTGTCGAACAAAGGCAGCCCGACACCCCTACCTTTCGCGTCAATTTGAAATTGAGCGGGGTTTGTCACTGTTTTGACGAATTCTTCAGTGTCAAAAACATACACCTTGCCGTTCGCACCGCTCAAATTCGGATAGGAAGCATAGAGGTACTTGCTATCATTTGACAGAACTAAATCAGTAGCAAATCCGTCGGGAATCGGTCGAGTTGCTGCTACTAATTGCGGATTCGTCAGCGGGTCTTTGATAATGCCGATATTGCTACCGGCCCGCGGGTCTCCATCTACGCTGGGCAATTCCTGACCGAATAATGCAGTGTTATTGTTGCGGCCGACAACAAACGCATAGCTAGCATCCGGTAAAACTGTTACCGAAACTCCTTCATTCACATCGAAGTAATCAACGTCGGAATCCAACCCTAAACTTGCATAGCGAGTCGTAGCAGCAAAACTCACCGGGTCATTATTCGTAATGTTCAGTACCCCAAATCCTTCGCTATCTTTGCTGCTGTTTGTGAAGGTCATCGCAAGGGGATTGACTGTGCTGGCTATTCCTTCTACTCCTTCATCGGCTGCGATAGTTCCGATTAATTGATTCCACTTTTGGGGATTCGCACCGGGGCTGCTTGGTCGGTCTTTGGGGTCGATGTTAACGGCGTAAATCTTGCTGTTCGCGCCGTTTGGTGCGGTAACAAACAGCTTTTTGCCGTCGCTGCTAATTGCCATTTGCCGCAAACCGTTTGGTGCTGCACCAACTGTGATAGTTTGAGTTACTTGGTGGTAGGTGGATGAGAACGGGTTGATATCGAGAACGTAGATGGAGTTGCTGCCGATTTTTCCGTCTGCAATGTAGGCGTATCGATCGCGCGGATCGATTACAATTGAACGGGGCGTTGCACCGCTAGGCAAGTCGATCGGGTTTAAGCCAGCTACATCCGCTTTGGTATCTACCTGCTGGCGGGTTATCGGATCGACCAAAGCGACTCTACCGGAAGCTTCCAGGGGTACGTACACGCGAGAACCGTCGCTAGTTACAGTCAAATCTCTGGCTCTATCTAGCCGATCGTCCGTACCTACAGCAATGTTACCAATTAGCAAGTCGCTGCTGCTAGTTGTCGCCACAACAGATTCTGGATTAGAAGCGTTGAGGACAGCAATTTTATCTAATGTCCACTGCGCTGCAAACACGTATTCTGTAGTGTTTTCCAGCCGGTAGGAATTGCTGTTGTAGAGAACTTCTGTGGCTGGTTCTGCCGGATTTGAACTGACTTTTTCGTTCTGTTTGCGGCCCAGGACAATCCGGGAATCGCCCAAGGGTACGGTGTCGGGAACTCTGACGGCTACTTCAAATTGATTGTCTGCTAATTCGCTACTGAGGTTAGTTAATATTGTGCCTTCATAAGCTTGGCTGCCCACATAAAATTTTACCACTAAATCGCTGAATTGGCTACCTTTTGGGTCGCCAAAATTGTCTGCTAAAACGTTGCTCCCCGTCAGAAACAAAACTGGTAGATTGTTCTCAAAAGGTTGATTGTTTGCGTCTTTGAATTTGAGTTCGGCACTTTCAATCAGTGGAGGATTTTTGGGATTGGCGGCAGTTGGAGCGAGTTGAGATGCGCGTCTTTCCGCAAAAATAGGCTCTTTACCGAAGTAGTCGATTTGTCTTTCGTTTGCAGGTTCGCCAGTGAGAGTGTCGAACTCAGGCGATTTTTTTACGGGGGGGGGTAAAACTGAAATTCTTTAATTTGGGGCTAAAATTGATGGATTTGGAGAGGATTGCGGTGTCTGCGGGGTTATTGTTAAAACTGTCTGGAAGTTCGGGGAGTGCTGGTTCTGGGGTAGGGCTGCTAAGGGCTTGAGGATTGAGTGAGTTGTCGGTGTTTATGTCAAATTCTGGTATTAAGGTCGTTTCACCGATAGGGAATGGCTCTTGACTGTTGAAGGGAGATTTATTGGAAAATTTCATAAGATGCGAACAAGCGATACAGTAACTTGTGATTCTTAGTATCTCACCATAATAAAATTGTTTCTGTCAAGCTGTTGAGGCAGAAATGTGGATTTTTGTTATAAAAGTTTACATGGTGTTTGAGATGCCTGGTACGATCGCCCTTAATTAGGCAAATACAATCTCGATCGTCCCGTAATATCGTTATGATTTAACCGCAGAGAGCGCAGAGGGCACAGAGAGAGAATAGAGAGATGAATACAGGACGATGTTACCGGATTCGATCTAAGTAAGCAATTGCAGCATAGTTAAGAACTAGAAACTAAAGAACGAATGTAAAAAGACGCGGCTCCAATTAAGTAAAAACCGTTCACCAAAATCAACAATGCTTTCCCAATATAAGAGTGAACAAAACCAAAAGCGCGGAAAGTAGACAGCAGCACTAACAGCATTTCCACCACAGAAACAATTGACCCGTAGTGCTTTCTATCCCAATAAGAAAACAAACTGATAAAACGGTAATTGCTGAACGGAAAAAAGTGTCGGTGAGCGTCGTCGTTGTGGACTGGCAAATCTCCCAGAGAGTGCAGTATCATGCTGAGAAACAGAATTTGCACGCTTTGCCAGCCGAAGTAATAAGCAATTAGCCAACCAATAACCGCTAGGGGAATTGAATGAAACAGCGCCACAATATTCTGGACAAAAGGCTCGTAATATGCTTTTGACCAAATTGTAGCTTCCGGCAAACGAGCAATGTATTTCGCCCAAAAGTAAAATAAAAATATTGGAATGTCGGGTAAAATTCCGCCCGTAACGATGAGTAAATTCAACTCAGAATGCTGGGTTCTACCGAGAATGGCGAGATTGATAATTGCGTGGCTGGGAGTTTTCATGAGTAAGGTGCGTCAACTAGGATTATCTTATTCATAATTAATCAGATATTAGTTGACGCACCCTAGGTGTGAGATAATTGGCTGTGGTTACAAGTGAGGTTGCAGTCGATCGATCAACTGCGCCGCTTGCATCACTCCCTCAATTCGATCGACCTCAGCACCATTTTTGAACAGTACCAAAGTCGGCAAAGCATAAATGTGATGCTGCGATGCCAACTGTTCGTACTTATCCGTATCGATTTTGACCACCATCAACTTGTCTTTCGTCTGACCGCTGACTTGCTCCAAAATCGGTGCCATCATCTGACAAGGCCCGCACCAAGTAGCGTAAAAATCTACCAACACGGGCAAATCGGAGCCCGATAGTAACTCCTCAAAACTGCTGAACTGTTTTTGAACTGCCATAGGACAAAATAATTTTTTTGGTTCTGGCTCGATTTTAGTGCAAAATTCTCTGGTAGATTGCGAGGATACAATTATGGAATTATTGCCAGAGACATATCAGAGATTGCGGGGTCAAGTTGCACTCGTCACCGGTGCATCGCGGGGAATCGGCCGCGCCGTTGCTTTAGCCCTAGCCGCAGAGGGCGCTAAAGTCGCCGTCAACTATGCCAGTTCCAGCGCTGCTGCTGATGAGGTTGTCGCAGAAATTGACGTTGCTGGCGGAGAAGCTATCGCCCTTGCAGCAGATGTCTCCAAAACTGACCAAGTGGATTCACTCATCAGTAAAGTCATGGAAAAATGGGGGCGGATTGACATTTTGGTGAACAATGCAGGCATCACCCGCGATACTTTGCTGTTGCGGATGAAGCTGGAAGATTGGCAATCTGTGATTGATTTGAATTTAACGGGCGTGTTTTTGTGCGCGAAAGCTGCCAGTAAAATCATGCTGAAACAGCGCAGCGGCCGAATTATTAATATTGCTTCGGTGGCCGGACAAATGGGCAATCCCGGACAAGCTAATTACAGTGCGGCGAAGGCTGGGGTAATTGGATTTACTAAAACTGTGGCGAAGGAGTTGGCGAGTCGCGGGATTACTGTGAATGCGGTTGCACCGGGTTTTATCACTACAGATATGACAAAGGATGTCAAATCTGACGAGATTTTGAAGTACATTCCGCTGGGAAGATACGGGGAAGTTGAGGAAGTTGCGGGGATGGTGAAGTTTTTGGCGGCGGATGCGGCGGCGGCTTATATTACGGGGCAGGTTTTTAATGTGGATGGGGGAATGGTGATGGCTTAGATTTGGGGATTTTTTTTAACCGCAGATGCACGCGGATGAAAGCGGATATCTGCGGTTGAATTGTGAAGTTAAACTCAGAGTTTCACTTGCAATTGTTTGAGCAGTTTAATTAGCGATATTGATTGCCTGGGAACCAGTTAAAGAGTTAGTTGCAGTTGTAGAGCGTGCATTGTGCACCTTACTTTGACAAAATTCTTCAAATAGCTGAAAAAAAATATCGAGCGCATCTCTCTCATCTTGAGAAAAGAATAGAATTATATTCGCCCATGACTGAGATGAGTCGATATTAAATTTTTTCTGTATCCAATCTTGAAATCCATCTAGAATATTTTCTTCTTGTAGAGGTAAGCCAAGCTGGTACTGTGCCACATTATATCCAGACAAAAAAGCCTGAAGACAACTAATTGACGGTTTGCCCAAATACACTGAAGGTTTATTCTTGATTTTTTTGAGAATATCGGAGAGATTATCCATATAGACTACCCGTTGCATAATTGATCAAAAAATGTCTTGGTCTCTTAAAACTCTGTTTGTGTCACTACAAACTCTCCATTAAAATCTTCTACAAGAAGTCCGCCAAAACTCTTGAGCCAATCATCTTTAGGGATTCCATTAGGATATAGGTTATCGAACACTGTTTCAAGTGTTCCTAATTCTGTGGACATCTCCACAAGCACACCTTGATGAAAACCATTTGTGGAGATTTGGCGATCGCTCCCCACTGGATTGGTAATAATTGAAAATGGGAGCCTGTCGGGGACTGTGCTAATTCTTATTATCTTACCCTTAATTTCCTGTTTGGTCAAGTAATTTTGTATGGCTTGAGAACAGGAAACACATTGAAAATTTCTATATTTTTTAGCAATCTGCTTGAGTTCATCAAGTTGCTCCTTATTCATGATTTTATGACAAGCATACAGGTAGAGTATAACACCTTTCTTTCAGGAGGAAAACCATGACTTGCTTTAGTCCTAATGAGGAGAAAAAGTAGTGCGTGACTTTTAACTCCAAATTTTCCTAATCCAATTGTACACCGCAGCAGATAAAGCCCGTAACTTATTTACAAAAATTTGCCAAATTGAAACTTTTCTTACCTCAAATAAATCTTCTATTTCCACGGGCAGCGGCGGCATTCCGACTACTTCATAGAGCGGATATTCGCCGCTTTTTCCCGGAATTTCAACTAATACGCATTGATTGACGATCGCCAATTCCTTGACTTCCTGATAAGTCTCCTCGGAAATCAACAAACTCGTTCCTACTTGCTTGTTCGCAGCCTCGATCCTGCTGGCAAAATTCACCGCATCTCCGATCGCCGTAACTGTCTGACTGTTCGACGCACCCAAATTCCCCACCACCGCCAAACCGCAGTGAATCCCAATACCAATCCGCAATCGGTGACGGTATAAAGTCTCAAAATAGGGATTGAGTTTATCCAATTCCTCCAGCATCTCCACCCCAGCCCTCACTGCTTGTTCCGCCGCCTTTTCGGGATTTTCTAACCCAAACAGCGCCATGAAACCGTCTCCCATATAATTATTAATCATCCCACCATTCTTATTGATTACAAAACCCATTTTCTGGAAATAGCGATTTAAAATATAAATTACGTCGTAGGGTAGCAGCGATTCTGCAAACGCAGTAAACCCTCGAATATCGGCAAACAAAATTGCAATTTTTTTCTCGTGCCCCACAGGTGCAGAAATCAACTTTCCCACCATTTGATCGTTAAATGCTTCCAAGTCTTCAGAATCGATCGCCAATCTCCGCAAAATCACTTTCCCGCCAGCAATCTGTGTCTGACAAGCTAGCCTAATTTCCGGTTCTAAACGCAATTTTTTTGCAAGTTCCTCTTCCGGCGAAGTACGCGGAGAGCAAAACTCCAAACCTTCGACAATCAAGACGCGGCAAGTCGAACACCGGGCGCTACCGCCGCAGATGTGGGTGTGGGGAATGCCGGCACTGAGGGAAGCTTCGAGAATTATATCGTCGTCGTCTATCTCGATCGTGCGATCGTCCGGCAGATAGTGAATGTGCGGCATCTGTGGCATCTCCAACCTGAATAGCGCGAGAAATCTCGCTCAAATCTGCGATCGCAATCAACCGGTGCGATGCCAACCCAATTTTTCAAACTCTTTTCTATATGCCCTGATTTCTTAACTGTATCAGGATTTTCTCTTATTTTCCGAACTCAACCGCCAAACTGAGGCCCGATACGGGACATTCAGAAAACGATCGCCTCACTCGATCGCTATTAGATCGCCAACTTCTTCAAGAAGTCGCAGAGTTGGGAGTTCTGTTTTCTAGCGTTACTTTTATTGACAAAATTAAATTATTCTTAATAGTTTGATACGAGCTGAAAGGCTGATAAATTCGTTGCCTAATCCGACCTTTCAGCCACATATTTTTATATTTTAGCAGGCTTTAGTTACTAAAACCTTAATTAGTAATAGTTTCAGGTTTTTGACCCTATAACGACCAGCAAATTTTTGTGAGATAGAATAGCAGCATCTTTAAAAACAGTATAAACATGAGTTCATCAACAGTTCTACAAAGCATCGAAAAACACATCCCTATCGTGGGAGATGTACACACCAAAAGCCCGATCGCCTACCGAGCAACTCGCTTCGCAGTCAGTGCAGTTAACGCGGTGCAAATGGCAGTAGCAGAGTCTTATATCAACGGTTTAGAAGTACCTGATTCTGTATTGCGAGGTCTTTTTGATACCTGTATGCCCGTCTTTTTTAAGTATTTTCCCTCCCTCCTCGCACCCTACGAATGGGTACTCACAGAAACAGAGCATACAGCCGAAGGCCCGCGAGATTTAATGAAAATTCAGTACGACTTGCCTCAAGCCATGCTGAATCCGATGTTAGGTGACGGCCAACTCATTTATCCTAAATACAGCATGGGGTTGTGGGAAAAAGGAGCCGCCAATCTCGAACAAGCACAAATGCAGATGATTGATGATGTCATTGAAAAGCTACAGATACAAGATGGCGACAATATTTTAGACTTTGGCTGCGGTTGGGGCTGCGTTCCCAATTACATTCTTTCCAAATTCCCCAATGTCCAGTTTACCGGCATTAACTTGAGCCACCACCAATGCGAGTATATGCGGCACAAGATGCAAGACCCCGAAAGCTACCTTAGTTCCGGTCGATTTACCCTATATGAAGGCGATTTGAACGACACCAACTTCGCGACCAAATTTGACACAATTCTCTCCATCGGAGTTTTTGAGCATATAGGCAATTTAAGGAAAGCTTTCCAAAAACTGGCATCTTTCCTGAAGGATAACGGCAAAGTTTTCATTCACATCATCACAGTTCGCACCCCCAACAATATATCCAGCGTTTTCACCCACAAATACATTTTTCCCCACGGCCGTTACTGGAAATACGATGCCGTGCCCAGCCACAACCAAGACCTCAAAACCATAAAAAGCTGGTATCTCAACGGATACAATTACTCCACAACCTTTGCTAACTGGCTGAAAAACTTTGACGATTCTCAGGCAACAGTCAAAGATTTAGACTACGGCATCGACTATGCCAAATTCCGCCGCATCTGGCGGTTTTACTTGATGTGGTTTGTGGCTAATTTCGCGAGTTGCGACGGCGAATATAACGGCAACGGTCAATATTTAATGGTTCGTGCCTAATCGCTCATCTGCAGACAAAGCTCAAATAAACTGAACATCCAGAACCTAGACTTTTTTAAGAAGTCTGGGTTCTGGATTGCCAGCTACTTATCAGGAGACTGAAACCGCCCTGTGTGGATTTAGGGCGATCGAGAAGTGTTGCTCTTTTTTGAGGAATTTGTGATAGTTGAAAAAAGTCCGGAATAGAATTTTTGATCGGCGAACAATCAATATATCAAGTTTTATTCTAAGGACGCAAGAGTTCTTCAACTCCATCCTTTATCTGTAGCGATCGTATCTGAGATTTGATCTCGTTTCTGGTTGCCTCGGAATAATAAAATCGAGTCAACAGTCATTAGTTATTAGTCATTAGTCATTAGTCAGTAGTTGTTGGAAATTGGTTATTAGTTATTGGTTATTGGTTACTTGCTACGAATTCCCAATCCCTCCGCAACGCTAGAGTCCAATTCTCAATTCCCAATAACAGTCAACAGTCAACAGTCAACAGTCAACAGTCAACAGTCAACAATCAACAGTCATGTTTGAGTGCAACCAAAATTGATATGACTACTAAAAAAAGGGTTATTTTTAGACAGCAGGCAAACAATATGAAACCTTTCCTTCCTCAAGACGACCCGAACCAAGAACAGCGCAAAGATTCCTTAAATCGCCAGCAAAAAGCTTATCAGTTTGACTATGAGAGTTTATCACCTTTGGCATTATTGAAAAATGTGCCACCAGTCGAGAACTTTTCGAGCAAGTATCTTGCAGAGCGGATCTTAGCAACATCGGAACTTCCAGCAAATATGCTGGCAGCCGATTCGAGAACTTTTCTCGATCCTCTCGACGAACTCCAAGACTATGAAGACTTTTTTACTCGGCTGCCGCTACCTGCAGTTGCCAAAATTTACCAAACCGATCGCTCTTTTGCAGAACAGCGCCTGTCTGGAGCAAATCCGATGGTACTTCGCCTCTTAGATGCGAGCGATCCTCGGGCACAAACACTGACGGATCTTTCTAATTTGCACCCATTATTCGATCGGCGCCAAGAGTTGCAGGACAATAACATTTACATTGCCGATTATACGGGTACTGACGAGCACTATCGCGCGCCTGCTCTCGTTGGAGGCGGAACCTATGAAAAAGGCAGAAAATACTTGCCGAAACCGCGGGCTTTTTTCGCTTGGCGGTGGACGGGAGTCGGCGATCGCGGTGAAATGACACCTATTGCTATCCAACTAGATCCGAACCCCGGCAGCCATGTCTACACTCCATTAGATCCTCCTGTCGATTGGCTGTTTGCGAAACTCTGCGTGCAAGTGGCAGATGCCAATCACCACGAAATGAGCTCGCATTTAGGTCGAACTCATTTGGTTATGGAGCCAATTGCGATCGTCACCGCCCGACAGTTGGCCCAAAATCACCCGCTGAGCCTGCTGCTGAAACCGCACTTTCGCTTTATGTTGACCAACAACGATCTGGCACGTTCTCGATTGATCAATCCCGGCGGGCCCGTCGATGAATTGCTAGGCGGCACCTTGGCTGAGTCAATGGAATTGGCTAGAGAGGCGTGCAGTACGTGGAGTCTCGATGAATTTGCCTTGCCCGCCGAACTGAAAAATCGGGGAATGGATGATCCCAATCAACTGCCTCACTATCCTTACCGAGATGATGGATTGTTGCTTTGGGATGCGATCGAAACCTTTGTATCGGGCTATCTTAAATTCTTTTACCCGACGGAGGGGGCGATCGCCCAAGATGTGGAACTGCAAACCTGGGCCCAAGAATTAACCTCTCAGACAGGCGGTAAAGTCAAAGGAATGCCAGCCAACATCAACACAGTTGAACAATTAATTGCAATTGTCACAACTATAATTTTTACCTGTGGCCCGCAGCATTCAGCAGTCAATTTTCCCCAGTATGAATACATGAGTTTTGCAGCTAATATGCCCTTGGCCGCCTACCGGGACATTCCTAGGATTACCGCTTCGGGCAATCTAGAAGTAATTACAGAAAATGACATTTTACGGTTGCTTCCTCCGTACAAACGAGCGGCCAATCAACTGCAAATTCTGTTTATTTTGTCAGCTTATCGATATGACCGTTTGGGTTATTACGATAAATCTTTCCGCGAACTTTACCGGATGAGCTTCGATGAAGTTTTTGCGGGAACCCCGATCCAATTTTTAGCGAGACAGTTCCAGCAAAATTTGAATATGGCCGAACAAAGGATTGATGCCAACAATCAAAAACGGGTAATCCCTTATTTTGCTGTCAAGCCTTCTTTGGTACTCAATAGCATCAGTATGTAAAAGTGTATTTTTTGGGTTGGGCGAGACGCCCAACCCCTACTCCCCAAAATACAATTCATTGTTTGTGGAACAGGCTAGAAAGCCTGTTCTTAAACAGGGTGCAAGATGTGGCTCCAATGCGAATTCTCAGCTTTTATAGTCTTCCACAATCGAGCAATTCACGGCCATTGTACCCGCAGAATCAGTGAAGGTGACTTCATCTTGATAATGCCGGGGTGTTTGCATCAGCAACCGCCAAGCTTCTCCAGCATCTATTAAATTCATTCGTCCGGGATAGTGAATTTGCAACAACTCTTGCACCATCGGATAATAGTCTGAGTTGATGCTGGGGAAAATGTGATGTTCTGTGTGGTAAGAAAAGTTTAAGTGCAGGACATCAAATATTTTAGGAACCCGCAGCGAAGCACTATTTATCAGCGGGTCGTTAATCTCGGTCATCCGACAGCCCATGTGATTGGTAAAGATGTAGAACATGGCGCCTGCATGACCGATCGCGATCGGCAAAATGTAGGCAAGAGCTACTTTAATCGGGTTAAACTCTAGATAGAACAAGATACTCAGGTGAATTCCGACAATTCCCAGACATTCAAAGGCGATCGTTCTTCTATCTTTCGGACTAACTGTAAAGGCAGCCGGTACGTAATCGACAGATTTATCGTTGAATAACAGTATCGAGGTGAGATTGCGGAAATTGTGTACAAACCAGGAACCGGCCATCCCGACAATTAACCACAGCGGATTGACTTCCACCGACGGTACAAATAGATTTTGAATCCATTTTCCCCAGGTGTCGGGCTGCTGGGACAGGTAATTGCGATCGGGATCTGCAGCAGAATTGGTGTTGTTGTGGTGTACGAGGTTGTGCAGATTTTTCCACTGAGTAGGCGGCATGAACAGCATACTTAGGCCAAAAAAGGCGATCGGATAAGTCAGGCGAGACTTTTTCTGAACGCTGCCGTGCATCAAGTCGTGGGAGCTAAACAGCAAAACTGTGATACTATTGCCCATGACGACGGCTAAAGGTAAGTAAAGCCATAAAAAATAGACAGACCAGCGATCGAGATTAGCAGCAATTCCCCATCCTAACAATAAAATCGCGATATTTATCAGCAGTATCCCTAACTTGCTTGAATTTGGTTCAAAGGCATCTGATGGCAGCAGCGGGCGCAATTTTTTAACATATACCGAGTGGTGAATTAGCGTTTCTTCGCTTAATGTCGGTGTTTCAGTCTTGTCTAGAGTATTGATTTTTTTTTCTGATTTCATGTTTGGGATAAGAGTATTTCGATGTCACTCAATAACTTTCTACAGTTAATTGTATCTGAGATATTGCAGGATTGTTAGCAACAGGCAAGTTTGTCATGTAAAAATTTAATGTTCTTGTGAAATAAGCCGGAGATCGCGTTGCCAAACAGCTTATAGAAAATAAGGGTATATATAAGTTATCGGATTTTGAACCAATAACCAATAATATCGTTGACCGTTGCATCAGAATAATAAAATCGAGTCAACAGTTAACAGTCAACAGTTAACAGTCAACAGTTAACAGTTAACAATCATGTTTGAGTGCAACCGGAATTGATATAACTCACAAGCAACTTACCTTAAAATTGTCCGTTACCTTGAACGATTTCTTTAATTGTCGTCAGCGTATCTAGCCCGATAAATCCCCGACGATAACCTTTTTGGTTGGACATTCCCAAAAATATCGCGTCTCCCCGATTTTGATAGCGCCAAAACCGAGGGGAGGCATTAATAAAAGTTGAGGCGCTGTTGACATCTAGAGCAAATTGGCGGCTTTCTAGGTAAGATTCAGTGGCGATGGAGTCAGCGTGTCCGCTGCTGTAGCGGTTGATCCAGCCGATCGCAATTTCTAAACTATCAACAACTTTAAACGCGATGGTTTTGTTTAAATAAGGTTGAGTCCACTCGTAGGGTTCAGCCAGCTTCAACTCTGGGAAATCTGCGACGAGATCCGCGTCTCCGCTAATTTGAAAGCCTTTTTCTTTTAAACTGTTCCACAGCCTGACTAAGGAAGAAGGCTTTTGGTTGCGATCGATCAGCACTTTCTCGATCGCATTTACCGGATCTGGCACGCTTTGATGGCTGTCTAAAATCATCCACCTCACCATTTCCAAACTACCAGTCGGCGACCAATAGAGGTAGCAATTGCCCATTGCCGATCGCAGCACTGGTGCCGTGCACAGTCTTACCACCTGCTGCACCAAACTCGGTCTGCCGTAGGGAATAATTAAATTGAGATATTGGTCTTGAGTCACCAAATCCCGGATCGAAGCGCCCCGATCCGGCGGCAATACCTGCAAGCATCCTGACGGCAAACCGACATCATCGATCGCCGACATCAAAGCCTCTCCAATTACACTATTAGTTTGCCAGCTTTCGCTGCCGCCTTTGAGTATCAAACTGTTAGCGCTTTTGAGACACAAACCTGCAGCAATCGCCCCCAACTCGGGAAACGCCTCGTAAATTAGGGCCAGCGCCCCCAGCGGCAGCGACTGACAGTACACCTGACATCGATCGACCTGATAAGAAGCATTGATCACTCTGCCGATCGGATCTGGCATTTCCCCCAACCGTTCCAGAATTTGGACTGTTGTCTTGATCCGTTCCGGCGTCAGTTTCAGCCAATCCACAATCAAGTCGGGAATCGCCATATCGCGACTCTCTTCTAGATCCAAAGTATTTGCTTCTAAAATGTCATTTTGTCGGCGTTTGAGCGCTACCGCCATCGCCTGCAAACCGGCAGCGCGATCCGTACTCTTTGTCACCGCCAAATCCAAAGAAGCTTGATAAGCGCGGCGGGCAACATTTGCCCCATCTGATGAATGGCTAAAGTCTTCTATTATCATCTTACTAACGCCTGTAAGCCAGCCATACCATCAGCGCCGGCAGCATTGCTAGCAGCACGGCGACCATTGCCCACAGAATGACATTCGGGCCCGGAGAGTGCAGCGCCAGGGGCAACCAAATCACTAGCGGCACCAAAATCATCCCTAGGGCCAGTGGCAAGTAGTGGGTTTTCAAACCCGGATGTGCTCTGTTCCATTGGTTGCCCGTCCACTGCCAAGCCTGCTTGTAAGGATAGTTTGTTGATAGTTGCTCGATGACGTGTCCGCTTTCGTCCAATACAAATATTTGCTGACAGCGGTTGCAGCCAAAGGCTTCTGTCAGCGTTATCGGTATGAGACGGCCGCGGCGCCGGCAAGGGCACGGGTACTCATCGTTTAAGTCGATTTTTTGAGCTTTTTGGGATGGCACGAGCGATCGGGTAAAAAAAGCGTTTTTGCAAAGATAATTCTTAACATATCTACTTGGTCTAACTTATCAAGTCTGCCCGACCGAGGATTTTAACTGCCTGTTTCGAGCTTTGGCTCGATCGGCAATTTTGACTTGCAAGTTCTTGACTCAATTTTACCAAACAATTGGGTTTAAAGCCTCGTTTTTTGAGGACGGCTTCGATCGTACAGTATAACTTGTTAATTGGCTCGATGTAAAACTCCGGTCTCTACTCTATTTCAAAAAATCTCTTTCAAAAAATCTCTTTCAAAAAATCTCAAACTGGTTCGGGCATCAACCTGTGGGCGAGGAGATGTCATAGGGGCCGTGCCTGCTTTTTTTTGTTTGAACCCAGAATCCCGCCGATCGATGTCTGGGAGTATTCTCAAGCGCAGTTAAGACAAAACCGAAAAATTTCTGGCGATACTTTCCGGTTTTGTTTATTTTCTTAATTTTTTCAAGCGGGTGACGCGATTCGAACGCGCGACATTCACCTTGGCAAGGTGACGCTCTACCACTGAGCCACACCCGCATTTCCTGCCGTCTTAACTATAATGTCTCACTTGCGGGAATTTGTCAAGTCTTTTTTGTAAGTTTTTTTCAGAAACTGGCTGCGGCGCGCCCCCGGCGATGAAATTGCAGCAGCCTGATTGTTAAAAAAATCAGTAATTGCAGTGCTTTTGACTGTCATCGGCCACTCGGCAAGGCTACAATCAAGCTGCAATTGTGGGAGAACACTGCTGATGTCAGACTTAAATCGCGGAATCATGAAGTTCAAAGGAGCTGACAGCCCGATCGCCATCGCCCTTTCAGCGATCGCGATCGGTGGCGGCATCGGCTTCCTCATCTGGTGGGCACTGCAATCAGCCTATACCTTCAGCTAACACAGAAGCTAAAAATTAAAAAGCATTGCTCAGAAGACAGGATTTCCCAAAGATTCTGGCTTCTGTATTTTTTTTGTCCTCAGACAGCACTTGCCAAACAGTTTGACGGTGTTTATCCTGATTTTGATGACAATTTTATTTTTAGTAACTAAGCTAATATGCGATCCCTTGTCTTAACCCTAGCCCTCACGTGTTTAGCTACCCCCGCTGTTGCCGCTACCTGCGAGGAAAGCTTTCAAAAAAAGGGAGACTTTCTCAATGGTGCTGCCTTTTCGGCGCGCGTTCAGGTTGAAGGATTAACAGTAGAAAGAGCTTTTTCCCAATTGCGACTCATTTTAGCCCGCGAGGGCATTAAGACGATCGGCAGCGATGCGAACATGGGTGTAATGAAAGCCGAAAATCCTGCAACAGCATTTCAGCGTGCTTTGCCGATCGATGTATTTGCCTCAACGTCAGGCAACCTATTAAATGTCGAAATGATCTTTACTATTCCGAGTGGCGTAGGTGCCAGCCGAGACACCGTGAAAAAATACTTGTGTGGTGCCCTAAATCAATTGTTGCCGTAAATTTGGCAAGGAGTCGAACCAGAATTTTGTCCAAATACCGACAGCTAAAGTCATTCGATTTTCGATTTTCGATTGATTCGGTGGATAAATTCTCTTTCTTGAGGATTTGAGATTTTAGATGCTTTCGATTGATTCGGTGGATCGATCGCGTGGCGGGTACCACAGGAGAAATTCGCACCGTCAAAAGTAGCTACAGATTCAATAATTTAACCTGTGGGTAGGGATTGCTGACAAACCCTTAAAAAATTTAACTTTGGGAGAATTTATCCCCCAAAGTTTGTCGTTAATAATCCCCGCGTCTTGAGACTGGGGAGTGTCACTTCCCAATTAACAGTATGAGGATACATCTTCCTTGCAATCATCTGCTAAATAGCAGAGGGCTCGAAAGCGCATCCCCACCAACTGTTCGTACAGCGGGTTAATCTTGCACATCGCCGGAATGTGGACGATTTTGTGTCCGAACAGCACGATATCTCGCTCAAAGGGACACTGGGGCGGAATCATTTTGCAGACAAAATGTGCCACTCTGGGATCGTTAACTTCCCAGGCGTCCAGCCAGTCTTTGACGGGTTGCAGGACGTTTTTGTGGTGAGGTTTGCGTAGGGGGGATGAAAGGGGTGTTCCGGCGGAGATGGCGTTGGCATCAAAGGCTATTTGGCTGTTGGGCCCTTTGGGTTCGGACTGGCTGTCTTCGATGGTGTGTCGCAGAGATTCGATCGCCTCGACGTTGTGACCCAATGCTGTGCAAAACTTGTACAGTACCTCGTCTTCGCTCAGCGAGTAGGTACCGTCTGCTAAGGCTACCATGACTGCTGTTCTCAAAAAGTTCTCGCCCTTGGCGGTGCCTTTCCCCAGCACAGCAGCTAGTTCTTCTGCGGCAATGGGTTCAAAATCTGTCTCAAAAGATACTGGATGTAATTCATCTTGAGTTAGATTCGCAATCATTTTTTGCTCGTTTTCGTCAAAGTTGCCGTCGGCCCAAGCAATTGTCAACAATCCGCGCAGCCAAGCGGTGATTTCTTCATCTGTGCAGGAAGATTTTGCGTTACTCATCAGCATTTCGAGTTGGATATACCAGTTAATTTCTTGATTTGGAGCGGGAGAAATATTCCCCTCTAAATAATTTTTACTGCTTTTTTGCTCGATCGTCGATCGAGTTGTTGAAGGTTTGTGCCTGAAGATTGCTCCAAACGCTTGTAGTGGACGTGTTAAAAGCATATTTGTTTCTCAGGAGCTTCGCTGAATAGCGAGCTAATCTATTTCTTGATTCTATTCCCCTAAAATCTCATCTATCGGGAGGAATAGGTTTGTCTGATTCATCTTAACTTTAGTTGCACCGATTCGAGATGGCGATCGAATTTTTCGCAATAAATAACAGGTTTGCCAGCATGGGATCTAATCAGAAACCGGGTTTCTCACGCAGGGGCGATCGAACTTCGGTATGTTTACATTTTAATATATATTTTTGTAAATTTTTGTGTAACGGCTGCAACACTTGACCGCGAGCCGGCTTGATGATTTGGAAACAAAAAGATTTGAGGCGACTGCTAGCCTGTGTTGTTAAAGGTTTCGATTGCTGTGTCCGCCTCGAAACGATGGGATTGATTAAAAAAATTACTCCAAAAGAAGTATAAAATTTGTTTGCCAAACCGTCTTTGTCCGGTGGGGATATGTAAGATTATCGATCGAATTGAGGGATTCTTGAGGGCGGCGCACTCTACAACTAACAACTGACAATTGACAACTAACAACTGACAACTAACAAATAACTAACTGCGGCGGCACAAAATCCAGCGCAATTCCATTGGCGGGCGGGCGTTTGCCATCGGGAAAACATCTCTACCGGTTGCCCAACTCGGAAACCAGGGCGTTGGCGGCCAGGCTGTTTCTGGTAGGTAGTGGCGTTCGTACTCCCACACCAACTCGTTGGATATTGGGACTAAGGGCAACCCTTCCATTGCGGTGGCGAGTTCTTGGGGCGTGAATAAAGTAGACCAGGATAGCTGGGCAACTTGTCGCACGAGAGCGTCGGGCTGGTAGTCGCCGACGGTTAAAAAGGTGCTGAACAGCAACAGGCCTCCGGGAGAGAGGGAATCGCACATTTTAGCGAGGAAAAGTCGTACTTGATCGCTGTCTCGAAAATGCGAGATGACTTCGGCGGCAACTGCTAACTGGTAGCGGGCCGGTTTCATCCGCATTAAGGGATCGAGCACGTCGCCTTCGGTTACTGTGACGGGAAGGTTTTCGGCTGTTGCTGCTGTTTTGAGTTGTTCTGCAAAGGCTGGGGTGAGTTCGACCGCATCTACAGAATAGCCCAATCTGGCTAGGGGTAAGGTGTTGCGCCCGGTACCTGCCCCCACGTCTAGTATGCGGATGCGATCGGGATTTCCCAATTTAGCAGCAGTTGCCATCAATTTTGCATCTGGATGGGAACCGAACAGCGGAGGTTCTCTGGTGTCTACCCAGCTTTTATACTGTTCTCCAACTGTTGAGGTAGTAACAATCACTTTGCAGGCTAAACCGGTTTGCGGCGGCTGGACTGATTCGTATTGCAGGATCAGCATCGATGCTGTGGAGGTGCGGTAGCCTTGTTCTAACTTAGCGGTTAAAAGCTTGCTGAGTTCCTCTCTGCGGTCTTCTGGCAGGGGTCTGTCGAGGGTGGTAAATAGCTTTTCGATGGACTGGAGATAGTGGCTTACCATTCCCGGCAAGCAGGGAAAAACTAATTCTCCGCGAGCGGTGATGCGAGTGTTAATTTTGTAGAGGATGGCTTGCTGGAGAATGTCGGGATTTACTACCAGCGGTAGCTGTTCGGTTTTGTCGATCGTACTTTCGGCGCCCATAAGTTCCGGGAAGAAGTTGTTAGTTATTAATTATTAGTTATTTGTTATTTGTTAGTTGTTATTGGTTAGTTGTTATTGGTTAGTTGTTATTGGTTAGTTGTTATTGGTTAGTTGGTAGGGGCGGTGGATGGTGCGTGTCCGCCCTCAGTTGTTGGTTGTTGGTTGTTGGTTGTTAGTCATGAAAAAGTTTTTTGAGAGCTAATTGTACAACAAAACAATTTAATATAAAAAAGCAGATTTTCGATTCATTTTGTTTGGTAGCTGAGGATTTTTAGATTGCATAAAATCCGATTTGAGAGCTTTATTTTGGATAAGTCTCAAATTTTAAATCTCAAATCGACTAAGCCCTAAACCCGAGTATGTCTGAAAATCGGAGTTAGTATCTCGATCGACTGCAGCGCCTTTAAATTGTATGTTTAGCGGCGAGGTGGAAAAAGCAAAGATTCAAGTCTTTTGGCCTTCTCCGCCTCTGTGCTCTATCCCATCAGCCATGACAGACAATGTATATGGGTAGCAACTTAAAGCTGGGCTTAGTTGCTGCCGGTAAAAGTTACTTCGGGGAACCTCGATTGAGCTTCTGTCATCGGGCGCCGTCTGCCTTCTTCTTGCCAGTAGTTGATTACTTCTGTGGCTTGGTTGAGAATTTCGACGCGATCGTTGTCAGCAATCCAGTGTTTGGCTTCGAGTTCGTTTTTGAGGTCTTCCCACGCATCTTTGCGAGGCCAGAAAAAGTAGGATGTCAGCGGGCTAGTTCCTTTGCCGACAACTTGGTCAACGGCGAGGGCAACATTCTCTTCTAGCCAGAGAACTTTTAAGATGAACTTGGACAAGTAAACCTCCAGGGTTTCGATGGAATTTGTTAAAATTTTCTACAATCGCTAAGCGTAGCACATTCTGTTCGATAATGAGCGATCGGTGATGAAAAGTTTTGTCGTGCTGCTGGGTTTCGCGGCGAGAAGAAGCTCTAAACCGATAAAATTTGTGCAAAAATCGCCCCAGATACCAGGATAATTAAGTTGTGAACAGAGTTATTGTAGTTTTTGATATTGACGGTGTGGTGCGGGATGTGTCCGGTTCTTACAGGCGAGCGATCGCGGATGCGGTGGAACACTTCACGGCTGGTGCTTTTCGCCCAAATTCTGTGGATATCGACTCTCTGAAGTCTGAGGGAGTGTGGAATAATGACTGGGAAGCGTCTTTTGAGTTAGTTTGCCGTTATTTTGAGGCGATCGGGCGATCGAGAAATCAACTCACTCTCAACTATAACGAATTAGTCGCTTTTTTCCAAAGTCGCTATCGCGGGCCCGATGAGCAAAATTGGACTGGTTACATTTGTGACGAACCGCTGCTGTTAAGTCCGGCTTACCTGGAAAATTTAACGGTTGGAGGAATTGTTTGGGGCTTTTTTAGCGGGGCGATGCGGGATGAAGCTGCTTATGTTTTGACAGGAAAACTGAGTTTAAATTCCCCTGTGTTGGTGGCGATGGAAGATGCACCGGGAAAACCCGATCCGGCTGGACTTTTTGCAGCAATTGAACAGTTGGAAAACCTGCACGGTTTAGCAAAGAATTTGCCCGTGGTTTATGCGGGAGATACTGTTGCCGATATTTACACGGTGGTGCAGGCGCGGGAATTGCAACCAAATCGGTTTTGGCTGGGTGCTGGAATTTTGCCGCCTCATGTTTTGGATGATGCTTTGCGCTGCGAGGCTTATAGTGCAGCGCTGAAAAAAGCAGGTGCTGCGGCGGTTTTGCGGAATGTTGAGGAATTGACGGCGGCGCGGATTCGAGAATTAGTCAGTTGTTAGTTGTTAGTTGTTAGTGGTTAGTTGTTATTGGTTAGTTGTTATTGGTTATTGGTTATTGGTTAGTTGTTAGTTGTTAGTTGTTAGTTGTTAGGAAAGTAATATGCCCCTTGATGATTTGGCGGTTGAAACCGCATCTACACAAACGATGTCGGCCTGCGCCGGCTGTTTCATAAAGGCGATCGCCAACCCGGATTTGGCATGACAACTAACAACTGCCAACTGACAACGAACAACTGCCAACTGACAACGAACAACTAACCAATAACCAATAACAACTAACCAATAACAACTAACCAATAACCAATAACCAATAACAACTGACAACTTTCCCTTTAAGATTATTTCAAGTGCAAGAATTTGTCTAATGCACTAACTGCAGCAGGCGGCCAGCGACGAGTATTCGCCACCCAATCGAGGTCTTTGTAGCGGGAATCGAGACCGACTGCGGCTACCCAATTGCTCTCAGCTTCGCCGCGATTTCCAGCTTCCCAAAGACAGGCGCTGAGGGCGGCTCTCATGTCGGCAAATTGAGGGTATCTGCGGACGATGTTTTTCATGTTGCGAATTGCTTCTTGGGTTTGCCCGTTTTGATACAGTGCTAGGGCGTGGTTGGCGCGGGCAAAGGCGTATTCGGGGGCTAATTCAAAGGCTTTGCTGTAGTCGGCAATTGCTGGTTCCCATTTTCCTAAACCTGCTTCGGCGTTGCCTCGGTTGTTGTAGGCTGCCGGATCTTTGGGGTCTAATTCTAGCACGTGATTGTAGTCGGCGATGGCTTCTTCCCAACGTCCTAAACCTTCTAGGGCGGTGCCGCGGTTGAGGTAGGGATCGGGGGCTTCGGGAGCTAGTTCGATCGCCTTTTCGTAGTCAGCAATTGCTGGTTGCAGTTTGTTTTGGCTGACTCTAGAATTGCCTCGGTTGCTCCAAGCGGCTGCTTGTGAGGGAAATTTTTCGATGATTTGAGTCCAGAAAGTTTCGGCGGCGGGAAATTTGCCTTCGTTGGTAGCTTCAAAAGCTTTTTGAATGAGTTCGGCTAATTCCTGCTGGGAGGTGGTAATATCTGTTGGCTCAACTTGGGCGACAGCGGGCGCGATGTTTCCCAACCAAACTAAGCCGGTTACAATTAATACTGTAAAGAATGTGAAAAGTGAGCGAATCATTTTTGTTAGTTGAAACTTTACTAAACATATTATTAACCGAAATTGCGGGCGTTGGTTAGGGGATGTTTGAAAAGTCTCGGCGACTTAAGTCGCAGCTACACAAACAAAACCTGCCGACGCCGGTTCTGAAACCCTGGATTTTCTTGAGAAAAGTCTCGGCGACTTAAGTCGCAGCTACACAAACAAAACCTGCCGACGCCGGTTCTGAAACCCTGGATTTTCTTGAGTTGGCGCAGGCGGACTTTGGTTGTGTAGTTGCGGTTGTAACCGCCAGTTTGTGTAGTCGCTACTAAGGATAATTGAGTGAAAAAACGATTGCTAATTTTGGGCGGAACGGGAGATGCTGCTAATCTGGCTGCCAGAGCGTCTCAAATCGCCGATATTGAGGTGGTTTCTTCGCTAGCAGGACGCACTCAACAGCCTTTTACTCCCAAAACGGGTACGGTGCGAATTGGGGGTTTTGGTGGGGCGGCTGGGCTGGCGGCGTTTTTGGATTGTAGCCCGATCGACTTATTAATCGATGCGACTCATCCGTTTGCGGCTCAGATTTCTGCTAATGCTGCGATCGCTGCTGCTGAGTGCAACGTGCCTCATTTGATGCTGGTGCGCCCTGCTTGGGAGATGGTGGAGGGCGATCGCTGGATTGAGGTTGCCAGCCACTCGGAGGCTGCAAGGGCTTTGTCGGGGCATTCTAGGCGGGTATTTCTGACGATTGGCAGGCAGGAATTGGCGGAGTTTGCGGGTTTGGATGCTATTTGGTTTTTGATGCGGGCGATCGATCCTCCTGCACCAAACACTCCTGTTCCTAACGGTCAATTACTATTAGCAAAGGGCCCTTTTTCATTAGAAGACGAGCGAGAATTGCTGTTAGAATATCGCATCGATACAATTGTCAGCAAAAACAGCGGTGGCGCTGCTACCTATGCAAAAATTGTCGCTGCTAGGGAACTGGGAATTCCGGTGGTGATGGTGCAGCGGCCGCAGATTCCCGATGTTGAGCGGGTTGCTGATGTGGAAGGGGCGATTTCTTGGTTGGTTGAGCAGTTGAATTGAAAATCACAAGTTACGCACTTCCACTAAAGAAACCGGGTTTTTCTGAATCTGCGCGTGACAACGAAATATTCTCGAGAAAAACCCGGTTTCTAACCCCCCGTGCGTCAATTTCTAATTATTTGTTTTGTTCTCAGTATTCAAAGAGTTAAGATGATTATTTATTTCTTGTAAATATGCTTTTAAAACTGGATATTGCGAACTTCTTAGCAGCGGATCTTTTTTCTGGGTGACAATTGTTTCTAAGGGCAGAACCCGATAATTATATTTGTTGTTCAGAGTATAGCGATGTACCCAAGTCGGAATAGTTTTGATGCTGGTAATTTCTGTAGTTTTTTCGGGAAGCTTTTTGCGGATATTTACTTGCAAAATTACGCCTAAATCGGTATATTTTTGAGTCTGACCGGAAATAAAGTTTCCCATTGAATAAATTGCTACAGCTTTGCGGGTTTTCCCGTTTTTTCCGGGGAAGTTAAAGATTTTGTAAGGTTGGACGACGTGGGGATGACTGCCGAGAATGATGTCTGCACCGGCTTTTAATAGATTTTCCACTAATTGTTTTTGTTGGGTGTTTGGCTGTCGCTGATATTCGTCGCCAAAGTGTAGGGAAATTGCGATTAGATCTGCTCCTTGTTTGCGGGCTTTGGCTATATCTTTGATTATCTTTTTTTCGTCGATTAGGGAAACTAAGTAATCTTTGCCTTTGGGTATGGGGATGCCGTTTGTGCCGTAGCTGTAGGCTAGCATGGCTAGTGAAATATTGTTTTTGGTGATGATTAAAGTACGATCGCCCGTAGCTTTCGATTTGGCTGTTCCTGTGGATGCTATTTGTCGATCGCCCAAATTTGCGATCGTCCTAATTATGCCTATTTCTCCCCGATCCAAAGCATGATTGTTCGCAGTTGTCAAGATATTAAATCCGGCTTTTTTAGCAGCATCCAGTAATTGAGCCGGTGCGTTGAATAGGGGATAGCCCGTATATCCGCCGGCATCTTTACCCGCTAAGGGTGTTTCGAGATTTCCCGTTACCCAATCCCCTTTTGAGAGGATGCTTTTAACTGGTGCGAAGAAATTGTCAAAATTGTATGTTTGCTTTTTTGCATCGTAGCCCGATCTCGTTTGGGTGCTGTGCATCATGATGTCGCCGACAGCAATTAGTTTTGCTTCTTTAATCTCAGACTTTGGTTTTGCCGGAACAGATGCTGCTGCAATTGGCGATAGACTTTCTGTAGGCTGCGTGTTAGTTTTTGGGGTTTGGATGTTACAGCTTGCGATCGAAAGCATGGCAATTACCGAGAGCGATCGACTAAAATTCATGATTTATGATAGTGATACCAGTTCAAAAAAAACAATGCAAGTGCAGGCAATATCCCAACTATTATAGGGGTTCTCAAGCTTGGTGAAGTATGCCCGGCGCGGGCCGGTTTGGCCACTCCTGCCTATGCCCGGCGCGGGCCGGTTTGGCCACTCCTAGCATCTCATCTTACCCTCGAAAGGCTATATTATGTCATCAATTATTCAATAATATAACCCAACACTTTTGGGTTAAAAATACCGGGCAGTTTAAACCAGGTTTTATACAAGCTTGCACCCGCACCAGGAGGCTGGGCGAAGCCGAAAGTCCTGATGCGGGTTGAATACCGGGAAGTTAAAATTACGTTATTGTCAGTTGTGGTTGCTAATCGCTCCAGACGATCGATAATACATCGAATAATTGACCATCTCAAAAAACCGCCCCCACTCTCACGAAAAAATCGATAAACTTCCTATTTCCGCCACCTGTCAAACTCATCTTCCGAACAACCGTTAATAAATTGATTGTTCACCCAACCGTTAAGGATTGTAAAAGTTTCATTAGGAGGATATCCAGAAAATCTGGCCGCAATTTTCACCCAATTACCTTGTCTGCTAACAGCCCTAACTCCATCTCCTCTTTTGAGTTTAGCTACCACCGCGTACTTATTGCCGGGGCCTTTGCGAATGTTTACTGCGCCGCCTTCACCTGTAATAAAAGAGCACTGAGTTTGTTTTTTTAAAGCTTTTACTTTTTCGGGATCAAGAGTTTGCTGCTTGCCGAAAACTGGAAAGCTGTAAAGTGAGAAACTTAAACTTGCAACTGCCGCTGCAATGAAAAAGGCTTTTGATTGAGTAAAAATTAGCATTTGTTTAATCTCCTAGAGTTAGAAAAAACGAAGTCCGAACGATCGAACGAAGTTTTTTGGGGAAAACTTAATTCCGAACGATCGAACTGTTATTGGACTGTTATTTGATGGAAGCAAACCATTCGGTAATGCCTTGGGCAATTGCCTCGGCTAACTTCTGCTGTTCTGTCGGATTGACAATCCATTCAAACTCTTCGGGATTGATCATAAATCCCAATTCCATTAAAACAGATGGAGCAACTGCAGGACGAGTCATGGCTAGATTATTCCAGAATACACCATAGCTCGGACGGTTCAACTTGGCAACTAAATAGTTGTGCAGAAACATTCCCAGACTGTGGGCTTGCGGGTGAAACCAGAAAGCGCCGACACCTTTAGTATTAATTGCGTCGCCGTTATCGGGCAAAGCATTGTAATGAATGGAAATTGCGATCGCAGGTTCTTCTTTTTGAATCATTTCCACCCTCGGCGGCAAATCCAAATCGACATCTTCTACCCGCGTCATTACCACAGTCGCGCCCCGATTTGCCAATTCTTCTCGCACCAATTTCGACACTGTTAAAGCTACTGTTTTTTCTCTAATCCCCACTGGACTCACCGCACCTCCATCCTGCGGCCCGCCGTGTCCGGGATCGATGAGAATCTTAATTCCCGACAGCGGCTTTGCTGGCGAATTCGGCATCGTGCTGGTATTGGCAGGCGGATGTTTTAAAGACAATACTAAAGTTGTGCCCTCGTATCTCAACTTGTAACCCCACTGCTGGGCAGATTTGAGATTGAAAGTATATTGTACTTGCAGCGGCGATATTTGTTGCCAAACCAAACTCGAAATTACTGGGTCATCGTCGAGGCGAATAATGTCAGTTTGAGCGGTGGTATTGTACAGTGTTAAAGTGAATGTGCGTTCTCCTTCTTGCACGGTGACTGGGACTGGTATTTCTAAGGGAAATAAGACCTCTGTCCAGCCGGGAACTTGACGCGATCGCGCGCTGCGAATAATCGATCGCGCTGGCACTGCATCCTTGACAATTCGCACTTCCGATGCTTTGATCCAAGCACCGTAATCGAGTCGAATCCATTCTCCCTCGCGCCCGATAATTGTTGCTCGCGTTCCCTTCGGCAGCGGTGTCATCCGAGAAAAATCTGTACTCGCCCCGGTTCTAGCGACACCAGGATCTGCTGTTACTTCTGCTATTTCTAACTCTGCTGGGGAGAGAATAGAAATCTTCCCAGTACCTTGCTGGCTGATAGTTCGATCGTTCATTGTTAGCTCAAATACTGGCACTCCTAAATCAATTTTTTCTTTTTTGGGTAGGGAGGAGTTAGACTCATTTTCCCCCCTTGCCAAGGGAACATTAGACTCATTGCCCCCCCTTAGCAAGGGGGGGTTGGGGGGGGTTATAGCGCAGCCTTGATACTGTTCGGTGCTGCTTTTGGCGATCGGGGAATTTTCACCTAGCAGTACAGATTTGTTGTCGGGGAGTTCGACTTGCGATCGCGCTTTTAAAGGAATAGTAACGCCAGCCAATTTTACCGCAACTAAAGCATTCGCCGGGGCGATCGCCCCAAAGCAAATATATTCCCCCGGTAAACTCGCGACATCGACTTTCGGCGTCAGGGAATCTTTCGCAAAAGCCAATCCGGCAGGGACTTGCGGCTGGTTCGACTCCCGCGTCACCTTAATTTGAACTTGCTGATTTTCGTAACGCAAGGTAAAGAGATTGTCGCCGAGTTGCAGGGGAAAAGTCGGGGCGAAATGGCCCGCCCCGCTGCGCGGAATTTGTTGGCCATTTACCGATACTTGTCCGGTTGGGGGGGCGGTACCGATTAAAAAAATGCGATCGGCTATTGTTTTGTGGTTGGCGGGAGGATAAGCGACGGACAAAGGTTGAGCGGCAATGGCTGCAGAGGCGATCGCAATTATCATCCCAAACACAATTAATCCTAAAAATTTTCTCATTCTCAATAGGAAGAAGGAATAAGGAAGAATGCTTATAGAGTAGCAGAAAATCTTATAATATACGTAGGTTGGGTTGAAGAATGAAACCCAACAGGGAAGCTGTAGCGTGGGTAATGCTGCGATTCGATGGATATCGACCCGTTGACCTTTGTCTTCGCCGTAACCCACCAAACCCAAGGTTCTCAATCCCAAAGCCTAATGGTTGTCCTTCAAGTCAGACAACTCAACGTACCGCCCGGTCAGCGAGTGCTATTCTCTGACATCAGTTGGCAAAAATTTGAAGAGATTCTCGCAGAACTCGGAGAACATCGCGCGTCGCGTCTTGCTTACGACAGCGGAACCCTAGAAATTATGACCCCCCTCCCCGAACACGAAGACAGCAAGGAAATCATTGGCGACCTCCTCAAAGCATTCTTAGAAGAAGAAGAA
>NZ_JADEXD010000262.1 GCF_015207285.1 Tychonema sp. LEGE 07203
GCATAGCGGCTGCTGGGGGTGAGGGGAATAGTTTTGAGTTTTGAGTTGCTGGGAGGAGGATTGTTTTCAGTTTTGATATTAGTTCAAAAAAACAATGCAACTGTATACAAGCTCCCAACCCTTATAAAATCTGTTATTTCCAATTTTCTACTCTCTAATCTCAAATAGTACGACCTAGATAAGGAAGAGATCGATTGCCTATTTCTTTTGTCACTTTTATTTTCAGTGTTCCGGACGCCAAAGATAGGTTCAGAAGTCTAAATCAAAATTCACAGGGTCAAGGTCAAAATCCGCACAGCTTTGCCGTCCCCACCCGCAAATTTCCCCAAACATCAATAATGGTGGAAAAAGCGGGCAACAGCCATGAAAATAGGGCATTTCCGTCAGGATTTTTGGCGCTGTTACCCGGTTTTTTAGGGAACTGTACGTAAGTAAGTACATAGGTATTAATAGGAGTTCCTCATGCCGGAAAATCAACAAAATTCATTCTTTACCGAGCTAACCGAACGAGAATCTGCTACTGTCAGCGGTGGCAGCCCTACGAGCGGTGTCAGCAGTAATAACAGCAATAGCGGGAGCGAAAACAGCAGCAATGACCTCAATATGCTGTTTTTTATGCCGCAGCCGAACCAGTTGTATCTCTACGATCCGAACCGATCGCGCCCTTACAAAACCCTAATAGTCTAGATAGCTGAGTCTGGTAGCGCGATCGAAAGAAATTTGGAAAATATCTCAGTAACATTCCGGAACTCGCACAGCACTTCAAGAACTATTAGTTAGTAATTACACGAGGCTATATAAAACTTATAAAAATTATAGTTCTCGTTCCATCTTGTCAAATTAAAAGGAGTCAAATCATGCAAGAAACTAAGGAAAATTCACTGTTTGCTGAACTCACCCCTGAAGAATCAGCTAGCGTCAACGGCGGTTACTATTATGCCAATAATCGCTACGACGACTGTAACCGCGGGCGCCGCCGCAGTTGGGTAGTGTACCGCCGGAATTGCGACGGTTCATACAGAAGAGTAGTCCGCTACGCCTACTACTAAAGTTTAGGGCTGTGAATTCAGCTCTCTAACTGTAGAGCGAGAAAGCACCCATAATTTGATGGTGCTTATTTAAACGAGGCTGTAGAAATTTCAGATAATTTCTAGTTTCTGTTAAAAACTTTTCACCTTGAAAGGAGTCAAATCATGCAAGAAACTAAAGAAACTTCACTGTTTGCTGAACTCACCCCTGAAGAATCAGCTAGCGTCAACGGCGGTTACTATTATGCTAACAATCGCTACCACTGTAACCGCGGGCGCCGCCGCAGTTGGGTAGTGTACCGCCGGAATTGCGACGGTTCCTTCAGAAGAGTAGTCCGCTACGCCTACTACTAAAGTTTAGGGCTGTGAATTCAGCTCTCTAACTGTAGATCGAGAAAGCACCCATAACTTTATGGGTGCTTTTTGCTGATTGGGTAGTTGGTGAGGAGTAGTGTTCATTATGCTCTACTCATTATTCAATTGGCAAAATGTTAAAAAATATTCCTTTTATCGGCAAAATGCCATTATTCGGACAAGCAAACAGGTTTAAGAAATATCAGGTTGTTCTCCAGCAAAGCGAAGAAGATTGCGGGGCGGCTTGTTTAGCTTCGATCGCCAAATTTTACGGACAGAATTTTACAATTAGCCGCTTGCGAGAATTTGCCGGTACCGGTCAAAAGGGGACGACTTTACTGGGTTTGAAACAGGGGGCTGAGGCGATCGGCTTTAATGCTCGATCCGTGCGAGCAGCCGCTGCTATTTTAGACAAAATTGATGAAGCACCTTTGCCGGCAATTATTCACTGGAGCGGGTATCATTGGGTTGTTTTGTACGGAAAACAGGGCAATAAATATGCGATCGCAGATCCCGCCATTGGTATCCGCTATGTTTCTAAAGAAGAATTAGCAGCGGGTTGGACAGATTGGCTGTGCTTGCTAGTAGACCCAGATCCAGAGCGATTTTTTGCAGAAGCAGACGGTCAACCGCCCGCCAATTCCTTACAAAAATGGCTCCGCCGGGTTGGGATGTACCGCCAGATTTTAATCGAAGCATTGTTGCTGAATGTGGTGTTGGGTTTGCTGTCGATTTCGTCGCCTTTTTTAGTTCAACTGCTCACCGACGACATCCTGGTGCGGGGCGACACGCAACTTTTGGCAAGTGTGGCGATCGCAGTTATAATTATGAATTTTTTTAGCAGCAGTTTAGGATTGGTTGAGTCCAACTTAATTGCTCAATTTTCCCAGCGTTTAGAGTTAGGATTAGTAATGGAGTTTGGCCGCAAATTCCTGCGTTTGCCTTTGAGCTTTTACGAAACCAGACGCAGCGGCGAAATCGTCAGTAGATTGCAAGACATCCAAGAAATAAATAAATTAGTTTCTCAAGTAGCTATCAGCTTGCCAAGTCAATTTTTTATAGCGGTAGTTTCTTTTATTTTTATGTTGTTTTACAGCCCGCAACTAACGTTGGCTGCAACAGCGATCGCTCTCTTGATGACTGCATCTACAGTAGTCTTTCTGCCCGCACTGCAGCAAAAAACGCGGAATTTGTTTGTGCTGGAAGCAGAAACTCAAGGCGTTTTAGTCGAAACGTTTAAAGGTGCGCTGACTGTGAAAACTACTAGCAGCGCCCAGCAACTTTGGGAAGAATTTCAAAGCCGCTTCGGTCGCTTAGCAAATCTCACTTTCCGCACTACACAAATTGGCATTCTCAATAATATTTTTTCTGGTTTTATTGCTTCTGCGGGCGGCATTACTTTGCTGTGGTTGGGCAGCGGTTTGGTGATAGACAAGGTATTGAGTATCGGTCAGTTGCTCGCGTTTATTAGCATGAATCAAAACGTTACTACTTGGGTAAATTCTTTAGTCGGATTTAGCGATGAAATGACTCGCGTTCAGACTGCAACTCAACGGCTTTCAGAAGTGATTGATGCTGCACCGGAAACTAAGAGCGATAGTAATAAACCTGCTGTTACGATTCAAGGCCGCGACGAGATTGTTTGCAAGAATGTTAATTTTCACTACCCCGGCAGACTTGACTTGCTGGAAAATTTTTCTGTGACGTTTCCTGGGGGTCAAGCAATTGCTTTAATCGGCTACTCTGGCTGCGGAAAAAGTACGCTCGCTAAGGTGATTGCTGGTTTGTATCCGCTGCAATCTGGTAATGTGAGAATTGGCGGTTACAACTTGCAGGATTTGTCTCTCGACAGTCTCAGACAGCAGGTGGTTTTAGTTCCTCAAGAAGCTCATTTTTGGAGCCGTTCGATTGTAGATAATTTTCGTTTGGGGAGTCCAGATGTCAGCTTTGAACAGATTGTGAAAGTGTGTAAACTTGCGGGGGCTGACGAATTTATCAGCCAATTACCTGATAAGTATCAAACTGTTTTAGGGGAGTTTGGAGCGAATATTTCTGGGGGACAAAGACAGAGATTGGCGATCGCCCGCGCCATTCTCAACAACCCGCCCGTATTGATTTTAGACGAATCTACCGCAGGGCTAGACCCCGCCAGCGAGGCGGAAGTTTTGGAAAATTTGTTGATGTACCGGCACGGGCAAACCACGATTTTTATCAGTCACAGGCCGCGAGTGATCGATCGCGCCGATTGGATTATCATGTTAGAACGCGGCAGGTTAAAAGTGCAAGGATCGGCGGCTAAATTGCGATCTATTCCCGGAGATCATTTAGAGTTTTTGCATCCTTAAAAACAAATTCAATCTCAGAAACCCGGTTTCTTGCTAGATTTATAGTTACCCAACGAACAACTAATAGAAACCGGGTTTCTCGCCCCATGCGGAGAATTTAGAAACCCGGTTTGTTGTGATATTTATAGTTACCCAACCCACAAATAATATAAACCGGGTTTCTCGTTCAGTGCGATGGAGGTGAATGAGTTAATGAACCCGACAAACTAGGGGAATCGCCTCTTGATTGTCCAGTACCAAACCGTACTCCAAGCCTTCAACAACCGCCTGACAAGAAGCATCCAAAATATTCGTAGAAACCCCTACAGTAGTCCACCGCTGCTGGCGGTTGCTCGATTCCAATAAAACGCGAGTTTTAGCAGCAGTACCCGCACCAGAGTCTAGAATTCGTACTTTGTAATCTGTCAGATAAAAATGTGCAATCGCCGGATAAAAATTCACCAAAGCTTTCCGCAAAGCCGAATCCAAAGCGGAAACCGGGCCGTTTCCTTCCGCACATTCCAGAATATTTGTATCGTTGACTGACAATTTGACAGTTGCTAAAGCCGTACAATCTTCGCCAACTTTATCGCAGTGCACTTGAAATCCCTTAATTTCAAACCACCGGTGGCGCTGTGACAAAGCCTCCCGCATCAACAATTCAAAACTCGCCTCAGCGCCCTCAAATTGATATCCTTGACTTTCCAAAGCTTTTAATTTTTCCAGAATTTGGCGGCAAGCAGGATTTTTGCGATCGAGCTCAATACCAAAATTGCGGGCCTTTGCCAAAACATTACTCAAACCAGCTTGATCCGAAATCACAATTCGCCGTAGATTGCCGATTTTTTCCGGTTCCAGGTGTTCGTAAGTTAAGGGATTTTTCTCAACCGCCGATACGTGAATTCCGCCCTTGTGAGCAAAAGCCGAAAGACCGACAAAAGGAGCGCGGTCATCGGGAGCAAGGTTGACAATTTCGCTGATCGATCGGCTGGCTTGAGTTAATTTAACTAATTGCTCATCTTGAATGCAATTATAACCCAATTTAAGCTGAAAATTAGGAATCAAAGAACACAAATCGGCATTGCCGCAGCGTTCGCCGTAACCGTTAATAGTTCCCTGCACCATTTTCACGCCTTCCTGCACCGCAGCCAAAGCGTTAGCAACCGCAACTCCAGAGTCATTGTGAGTGTGAATTCCCAGTTGAATTTTAGACTTTCTCCCCCCCTTAATAAG
>NZ_JADEXD010000045.1 GCF_015207285.1 Tychonema sp. LEGE 07203
CACCGCAACCGAGTCTGAGACGGAAAATAACGACGATCGAGAAAATAACTCTTCAGAAGAAGAGCAACCAGCCCCCAAAGAGGAAATTCAAGTTGAATCGGCTGCACCCGCAACAGTCATCGCCCCTGCAAAATCCTTTCCTGGGTTCGGTTTTCCCAAGAAGCCGAAAAAACCCAGCAAGGAAGAAGAAGCTGCAATAGCAGTCCAACAGCGAGAAGAGTCTCTGCGGGAGTTGGGTAGAGAATTGCGCCAAGGGCGGCAAATTCGATCGCTATCCCTCCAGCAACTTCACAGTCAAACTCTCGTGCCGCTGCACCACATTGAGTCGATCGAAAATGGGGAAATCGAGAAACTGCCCCAGGATATTTACGTTAGAGGTTTTATCCGCAGGCTGGGCGACGCCTTGGGACTCGACGGCACAGCTATGGCGAATGCTTTGCCCAAACCCGCTCCGAGTCCCATAATGACTAACACGTATTTGTCTGTTTCCGACTCGGATTCAGCCGACGGCTTTCAAATGCGTCCGGTGCATTTGTACCTCGGCTACACCGCTTTGATGGCAGGGGCGATCGGGGGTGTGGGTTGGCTGTCGCAGCAACCAGTGATACCCGGAGCCAATGCAGTACCCGAACCGCAGGTGACACCGCCCGCCTCAGTTGCACCGGCTCAGAAGAGTCAAGAAAAAACACCTCGACCACCGGGTTTGAAGATGTCTAACAGTCACGGGGGTTTGATTGTGGGGGCTGATATGGCGCCGCCGGAGGTGATTTTTGGCTAGAGTGTGTCGGGCGACCGATCGCCCGACAGCATTCTTGGCCGGGCCTGAGTCCTGCAGGATTTAAGAATATTCGATTTGAGATTGTAGACTTGGAATTGACCGATCGCACTCTCCGTTAGGAACCCGGATTTACAGTTATTTTTTTTCCCCCGAACAAGTGTCTGAAACTCGGTTTGAGAGTTTACCGACAGAGGGATATTTGCTTGAATACACCAATCGCCGAAAAAGTATCTGTATTTTGCAGTTGAGGGATCTCGCCCCGCAGGGACTACAAACAACTTTTTATGATGTGGCAGATGCTGCAGTCGTCGAAAGCGCGATCGCGGTTGAAATTTTAGTTCAATCCCGGCTTTCATCTATCTGTGGAGTGAAATCGAAAAACTTCAATCCGAAAATCGCCCGGCTTTGCACCCAAAGTCGATTTTCAACTGCATCAGGAAACTCAATATCTGCGATAAACTATCTATTTGACCAGTCATTTCGAGGTTTCCGAGAAAATGAGTTCCCCAGCCACCGCTGCTTCCTCCGATACCGAGTCGCTATCGACTCAGCCACCAACAGTCACGAGTTTGGCTCCTTCACACAGCGCTTTGGTAGCTGATGCAGTTACCCAAAAATCTTGGACAATCGAAGATAGCGAGAAACTGTACCGCATTCAAGGCTGGGGCGAACCCTATTTTTCGATCAATGCCGCCGGTCACGTTACAGTGTCTCCCAAGGGCGATCGCGGCGGTTCCCTCGACTTGTACGAACTGGTAGAATCGCTCAAACAGCGCAATTTGGCTTTGCCCCTGCTGATTCGATTTTCCGATATTTTGGAAGATCGGATCGATCGCTTAAATTCCTGTTTTGCCAGAGCAATCGCTCGCTACAGTTACAAAAATGTCTATCGCGGTGTCTTTCCAGTCAAATGCAACCAGCACCGACAGTTAATTCAAGATTTGGTGCGTTTCGGTCAACCCCATCACTTCGGACTCGAAGCCGGCTCAAAACCAGAATTAATGATCGCTTTGGCGACTTTGAAAACCCCTGGCGCTTTGTTGATTTGCAACGGTTACAAAGACCGCGAATACATAGAAACTGCAATTTTGGCGCAGCGGCTAGGGCAAACTTCCGTGATTGTGCTCGAGCAAATTGAGGAAGTAGAACTCGCAATTGCCGCCAGCATTGCATTAAAAATTAAACCTGTTTTGGGAGTGCGAGCCAAACTCACTACCAAAGGCGTTGGCCGCTGGGGAGGTTCCACGGGCGATCGGGCAAAATTTGGCTTGACAATTCCAGAAATTATCCGCGCCGTCGGCGAACTAGAAAAAGCAGGAATGCTCGACTGTTTGCAGTTGCTGCACTTCCACATCGGCTCTCAAATTTCCTCCATTAGCGTCATCAAAGATGCCATTCGAGAAGCCAGCCACATTTATGTAGAATTAGCTAAATTGGGAGCTAATATGAACTACTTGGACGTAGGCGGCGGGCTCGGCGTTGACTACGACGGCTCTAAAACAAATTTCCACACTTCCAAAAACTACAATATGCAAAACTACGCAAACGACGTAGTAGCGGGAGTGAAAGATGCCTGCGACGAGCGGAAAATTCCTGTACCGATTATCATCAGCGAAAGCGGACGGGCGATCGCATCTCACCAATCAGTTTTAGTTTTTGACGTGCTCGGTACTAGCGATGTCCCCAGAGAAGTACCAGAACCAGTAGACGAAAACGCGCATCTTATTCCGCGCAATCTCTACGAAATTTACCAATCAATCACACCCGAAAATTACCAAGAAGTCTATCACGATGCAATCCAATTCAAGGAAGAAGCAGTCAGTTTATTTAACTTAGGCTATTTGGGAATTGCGGAACGGGCAAAAACCGAACAGTTGTACTGGGCTTGCTGCGATAAAATACAGGCGATCGCGCGGCAAAAAGAATACGTCTCGGACGATTTGGAAGACCTAGAAAAAGTGATGGCATCCATTTATTACATCAACCTCTCTGTTTTCCAGTCAGTACCAGACAGTTGGGCAATCAATCAATTGTTCCCAATTATGCCCCTTAACCGACTCGACGAAGAACCTACTGCGCGGGGTGTTTTAGCCGATATAACCTGCGACAGCGACGGCAAAATCGACCAATTTATCGATTTGCGAGATGTCAAGTCGGTTTTGGAACTGCATACTCTCAAGCCGGGAGAACCTTACTATTTAGCGCTATTTTTGGGAGGTGCTTATCAAGAAATTATGGGCAACCTTCACAACTTATTCGGCGATGTAAATACAGTTCACATTCAGCTAACACCTTCTGGCTATCATATCGAACACGTTGTGAAAGGAGACACTATGAAACAAGTCCTCAGCTACGTACAGTACGACTCAGAAAGTTTGGTAGAAAGCATCCGCCGTCAGACAGAAGCAGCTTTGCAGCAAAATAAAATCACTCTTTCTGAAGCGCAACTTTTGCTGCAAAATTACGAACGGAGTCTCGGCAAATATACTTATCTTCAGTCTTAGTTAGTCATTAGTTATTAGTTAGTTGTTATTGGTTCTTAGTTAGTTGTTATTGGTTCTTAGTTAGTTGTTATTTCTTGGTAGCTATTGGTTATTGGTTATTTGTGGATGCTAATAACCAATAACCAATAACTAATAACTAATAACTAATAACCCATAACCCATAACCCATAACCCATAACCCATAACTAATAACTAATTATTCAGCATTGCCGAGAATTTGTGCGATCGCCAGCCGCTCTTCTTCGTGTTGAGTCGGTAAAACTTGGCGAGCGTCAGTAATCAGCCAATCGAGCGCCGCTTCTTGCAAATCGATCGCCGCCCCGGTTTTGTCAACGCAATAGCGCCCGAACACCAGTTTGTCAACCAACCGCACCTCCGGGCCCAAACGGGAATACTCAAAAATCACGCTGTTTTCCACAGTCGCCCCCCTGCAAACCCAACAATTCGGGCCGATCATTGTCGGGCCGACAATTTTTGCTCCATCTTCAACCATCGTCATCCCGCCAATGTAAACAGGCCCGGTAATATCAACCTTATCCCAGTTCACAGCTACATTCAAACCAGCATAAACGCCGGGGCGCACTTCAATTCCCGGAATTGAAACATTTTGAATTTCTCCCAACAGCACGCTTTGAATTGCCCGCCAATAGTCAGGAACTTTGCCGATATCTACCCACTGAAAGTCCATGCTAATTCCGTAAAACGGCGCTCCGGCTTCTACTAGCTTGGGGAATAACTCCGAACCGATATCGTACTCCTGGCCCGAAGGGATGTAATTGAATATTTCCGGTTCAAAAATATAAATCCCAGTGTTAATGTCGGTACTCAGAGCTTCTTCTACAGAAGGTTTTTCTTGGAAATCTTTAATTCTGCCAGAATCGTCTGTTACCACGACTCCGTAACTGGGAACCTGATCGCGGGGAACAGATTTCATCACAATAGTAGCGATCGCCCCTTTTTCCCGGTGCCACTTCACAGCAGCAGTCAAGTCCAAGTCAATCAAAGCGTCGCCGCACAGCACCACAAAAGTATCGTCAAAAAACGGCGAAAAGTCCTGAATCCGCTTCATGCCGCCAGCCGAACCGATGGCTTCTCCAATCATTTTTCCGTCTTCAATCCGCCCTTCAAAAGAATAGGCAATTTGCACCCCAAACTTTTGACCGTCGCGGAAGTAATTTTCGATCACGTCGGCCAAGTGAGAAACATTGACCATAATCTGGTCAAATCCGTGCTGGCGGAGCAATTCAACCAAAAACTCCATCACTGGCTTTTGCAGGATGGGAATCATCGGTTTGGGTGTCGTGTGAGTAATGGGACGGACGCGAGTGCCTTTACCGGCGGCCAGAATCATCGCTTTCATTCTTAACTTCCTCAACCCTCTGTTAATTGATATCAACTCAACAATTAGATGCTAGCGGTGGCGATCGCACGGATCGCCACAATCCTGACTTGTTTATAGGCGACATCGTACCAGGCTATCAATCATTTATTCCCTATTTACTCGATTTAAGAAACCAGGAATCGAAAATTACCAACAACTTGGCAATCGGGCTGCCGGCATTCCGCGCTCAGCCTGAGAATGTCGGCGAGCAAGGTTCTGCCCCCAAACCTTAACCGACGCAGGAGGAGAATTATTGGTTTCCTCAGTTGACACCATGCCGTTTAAGTTCACAGCGCCCGGATTTTGAGGTCTTGGTAAAACTCCTCTTGATGCAACTCTACTTTAGACTGAGCCGACAGCAACAACAGGGCCCAAAAAATACCCACGCGATCGTGATTTGGCAAGTCCACTTCCCCAGTCGGTGGCGGGGGATCGGGGTCAACAGGAGAGTGCCAATCGTGATGCTGCCAAAGTTCCAGAAGTTGTTCCAAGTCGAGCCAACCCTCAGCAATTTCAGACCCGCGTTCTGTCAGAAACCGCTCCAATTCGCTAGCAGTTTCCACCAAATTTTCTTGGTGAGCCAGCTCAAAGATAGCCTGGGCGGCTTGCGATCGCATTTTTGAGGTTGGGCGGCGGCGCGGAGCAACAGTCTGCTCCATCGCTGCTTTCATTAGCTGCAACTGCTCTATGAGCTCGGGGAGAGTCACCGGGCGTTTTTGTGGCAGTTGAGCGACACCGCGACGGCGCAGTTGTCGCTCCAAATGCTGCGGCAAATGTCGCCCTCCCGATTGTTCTGCGTCTTCGAGAGCGGCCTCGTCGGATTCGGGATTCGCCGGCGGTTCAGAGAGAACAATACTTTCTGCTTTGAGCAACACCAGCATTGAAGCGTACAAAAACGCTTGGCCCGAGTGGGACAAATCGGAGAAATCCTTACTCGGATCGGCTTCGCAGGTGTTTGTAAGTTGGCTCAAACATCGATCGAACACTTCAATAACTTTAACGTCCCAAGGATCGATTTCTCCCCGTTCTGCCAAATCAATTAAAATTGCGATCCCCTCAGAAATCGCTTCTAAGCCATTTTTGTTTCGGGAAACAACCATTAGATTTTAGATTTTAGATTTTAGATTCTTTGATATCAAATCCTCTCTTCATCGGAATAGTAAATTCAGGCGTTGACTGTTAACTGTTAACTGTTGACTGTTAACTGTTAACTGTTAACATCATGTATGAGTGCAACCGGAATTGATATGACTTCGCGAGCGAACAAGTTTTAGATTTTATACTGATACGCTGACCCAGAAAAAAGCCGATTTTTTTCTCCTAAATTTACTCGTTGCCAGGATAGGCCTGGTAATGCAAATCCAGAGGCTCTCCCTCCTTACGATCTCGCAACTTACAGGAAAGAAAACTTTAGGATGTGCTTAAGTTATTAAGTTTTCGCTCCTAAGTAAAGTTCGCAGTACATCAGTCAGCGTCCGTAACTTAAGAGCGGACGGTCGTCCGCACGCGCGATCCGTTTTTGTTATGGCAATCAACCGGACACGATATGACTCGCCCCTATCAAACATAGCCTCTTTAGGTTTGGCCGAGCTTTTGCGGTTTCTTGCCGATTCCGAGTCCTGGCAATATTTGATATTTCAAAGCAACGCCCGCCGCCACAAATAAGGCAATAATTAACGCCCCAATTCCTACGGGACTCGGAATCCAGAATGTCGCCTCCAAATAGTTAACTTCACCGGGTTTCAGCTTCCAAACTAACTGCTTTCCTTCGCGATAGCTTTCGGGAACGAGCGCACCGGCTACAGTTTCAATACTTTCGGCACCCCAAGGCGTGTTCAATCTAAAGTCTAGCTCCAAAAGTTCTCCCGGACTCAGCAGCAAACTGCCGTTTGAGGAAAGCAGAGAAAGAGAGCGCAAATCCAATTCCAAACTCAACCGATTTCGCAGCACCAATAACAAGTTATTTTGGTTGATATTCAGGTGAGCTTCAAACTTCGGTAAATCGGTTTCTAGCGGAGTTGCGACCCGATATTTTGCGGTTGGCGCGGTCGGATTGTAGAATTTGTTGAACTTGTTTTGTAACTCGGATCCATTATTGAAAGGAATAGTCACCATAACTTCTGTCTCGGAAAGCCGTTTAGTTTTTCCGTTCAGCAACCTCACCCGCTGTTCTACGCTTTTCAACCATTTTTCAACAGTTTCGCTGCTGAAGCTGGTCAACCTTTCCCCCAGTTTAATGTGCTGCACGATTTTGCCGTGAGTTTGACTGTCAAAATTGACTCCGACATCGTACTTAACGCAGCCAGTGACTAGAGTTAAAAGGCACAAAACAAAAGGCAAAAGAAACAAAAAGTGCTTGTTCTTTTTCCCGGTTCCAGCCTTGAGATTTTGCTCTTTCATGATACCTTTTTCCCTATTTTTTCCTATTTGGATGAATTGGCAAAGCGATAATTTGCCGACACAGTTTATGTTTTTTTCTGACAACTCTCGACTTATATCAAATCCTTTCTCGGTCGGAATAGTAAATTCAGGCGTTAACTGTTAGCTGTTAACTGTTAACTGTTGACTGTTAACTGTTAACTGTTAGCTGTTAACTGTTGACTGTTGACTGTTAACATTATTCCGATGCAACGGGAAACGATATTACGCACTGCGGAATAAAAACCCGGTTTCTTAACAGTATTGGCGATTTCACCGATGGTTTTTGGCAGAAACCGGGTTTTTGGGGCCAAGCGTCATAACAATTTTATGGCAAAAGTTTTTCTAGGAGCACTCAACTTATTGCCTCGAAGCTACACCCAAGTTTTGAAACAGGATACTCGGCAAATATGCCGCACCGCCTACCCATTCGGCTTCGCTGCTCAAATCTGCCAAATTTTTAAAGGCTTCAAAAATGCTGCCTGCGACCATTGTATTCTTGACGCGACCGACAATTTTGCCTTTTTCTACTTTATAGCCTAAGTCTAAATTGACTGAAAATTCTCCTGCTAATTGATTGGATTGACCGGCACCTAAAACTTGCTCTACTATTAGACCTTCGTCCATGCTAGCAATCAAGTCTTGGGTGCTGGTGTTTCCTGGGGAAATGCAGAAGTTAGTTAAATCTGGGCCGGGGCGAGACAATCCGCCGCGAAAACCGTTGCCGGTAGATTCTACACCGGCGCGAGCGGCCCACCTGCGATCCCAGTAAAATCCGGTGACGGTGCCTTTGTTTATTAGGGTTTTGCGGGTGGTGGGTGTACCTTCGTCGTCGAAGGGACAGGCGGAAGGGCCTAAAGTGGGGTCTTCAAAAAAGGTGAAGCGTTCGTCAAATAAGGTTTCGCCGATTTTGTCGGCTAGGGGAGAGGCTTTTTGGACGACTGTTTGTCCTGAAAGGATGGTATCAAATAGGTTGCCGAGTGTGCTGGCGGCGGCTCTGGGGGTGAACAATACTGGGTAGGAACCGCTGGCGATGGTGGCTGGATGTTCGGCGAGGCGGTATTTTTCGAGGAGTGATTGGAGGATGCTGTTGGTGTCGATCGCCCGATCGCGCGCGACATCGTAACTGTATGCTTGCATAAAGTCTTCTCCTTTGACCAAATTTCCGGCGATCGTCCCGCTGACTATTTGGCTGCTTCTTTCGGCATACACATCTCGCGTCGTGGCAATTTTGACGCGGCCGCTGCGGACGTGAAAGCCTACATCTACCATAATATCGGGATTGTAGGCGTGAACTTGCTCGATCAGGTTTTTGCCGTTTTCGACTAATTCGGCTGTTGTGGGCGGAGTGTAGGTGGTTTCCGGGCCTTTTAGGTGGAAGTTGGAGGCGAGTTCAAATTCTGCGGGGTCGCCGATTTCGGCAGTTTGAATGGCTGCATCGACTAAATCGTCTATCCGCGTTAAGTCTGTGGAACTAGCAAAGCCGATTTTGCCGTTGTAAATCAGCCGGAGTGCTACGCCTTGCAGTGCTTTGGTTTGCAGGGATTTGAGGCGATTGTTTTCAAATTCGATCGGCGTGTCTTGACTCGACAGGTAGTATACTTCAGCGGCCGAGGCTCGCTGACTTGCCAATTTCAATATCTGTTCTATGGTGGAATCGCTCACAATAATCGCCTTTGAGGTTGGTCTTTGTTTTATTTTAGCGATTTTGGGTGTGGCCAGAAACCGGGTTTTTTCCCAAAATATCGATACACCACCGAAAAGCTGCAAAAAACCCGGTTTCTTCGGTTGTTTCTTCGGCTGTACGGTAGAGGGCGATCGATATAATTAAATTAGATCCATAAACGAGGTAAACTATGCCACTAACTGCAACCGAATATAAATACGTGGAATTAGATGAGAAGAATGTGCCTATCATCACAGGGACTACTATGAAAGTAGTCGAACTAATTACTTCGGTAAAAGCCTACAGCTTGAGTCCTGAAGAATTACTAGAAAGCTATCCTCACCTAACTTTGAGTAAAATTCACTCTGCTTTAGCCTACTACTGGGATCACAAACAAGAGCTTGATGCCGATATGCAGCGTCGGTTCGAGTATGCTGAAAAGTTGAGATTAGAAGCGGGCGAATCTCAAGCGGCTAAAAAACTCCGCGCCCAAGGAATAATTAAATGAGCATAGCTTTATATATGGATGAGAATGTGCCTCTACCGATTACAAATGGACTAAGACCAAGAGATGTAGATGTTTTGAGAGCTCAAGAAGATAACCATCAAAACACACCAGATACGGTTATACTCGATCGCGCAATGGATATTCAGCGCGTTGTTTTTACACAAGACGAAGATTTTTTAGCCATAGCCAACCGCCGCCAGCAAGAGCAAGTCAATTTTGCTGGTGTTATCTATGCCCATCAACAGAATGTAACTTTTGGCGATCGCCCGTTTCGTGACTTGGAAATTATTGCTAAGGTTAACGAACCTGAAGATTTAGTTAACTGCGTTCAGTATCTACCTTTGTAGCCAATCCTGATTTCCAGGTCAGAAACCGGGTTTTTTCCACAAACATCGATATTTAACGAAAAGCTGCGAAAAACCCGGTTTCTTTGATGCTGGGTGTGGCTAGAAAATTTGGTCTCCGGTGGAATCGCTCACGATAATAATCGCCTTTTTAGTTGGTCTTTGTTTTATTTTAGCGATTGTCTCGATGAAAATTGTCTCTCTTACCTTAACCGGCAATAATACCGACTTAATAGAAGCTGCTTTAGTCAGTGTCGCCGACTGGGTTGATGCTTGTATTGTAATTGATACGGGTGTTACTGATGAAAGTTTAGCCATTGCCTCCGCCGTTGCTGGAGATAAATACGTAGAGCGTAAATTTGAGTGGGTAGCCGACTTTGCTGCTGCTCGCAATTTTAGCTTAGAAGTCGCTAAAGAAATAAGTGCAGATTGGGCAATTATCCTCGATACAGACGAGCGCATTCACCCACAGATCGATAATATTCGAGGGGCGATCGACAGTTTAGTTGGTGATGTTTTTCTAGTTTACCACACTAACAAAACTTACTGCAAAGAAAAATTATTTAGAATTCCCACAACTGGAAAATATATCGGCGCGACTCACGAATACTTCGACTGCGGTAGCGGAATTCGCACTTTTCTGGAGGCGATCGCATTTTCCGAAGTCCCCAAAACTGCTGCTGCTACTTTAGCTAAATTTAACCGAGATTTAGCAATACTCGATCGACTCGTGAAGGAAGAACCCACGAATACCCGCTGGTTGTTTTACTTAGGAGAAACCCTCAAAAAATTAGGCAACAACCAACAAGCAATAATTGCTTATCGAGATTGTGCAAATTTGAACGGTTGGGATGAAGAAGCAGCTTGGGCTTGCTATCGAGAAGCAGAATGCTGGCTGGCTTTAGCAGATTATCAAGAAGCCATAAATGCCTGTGCCAAAGGCTTGACAAAACACGCAGGAATTGCCGAATTAGCTTGGTTGGCTGCCTATGCGTCTTACTATGCAGGCTTGAACGCTCAAGCAATTCATTGGGCTCATTTGTCGATCGCAATGGGCAAACATCAAGGTTACGGCAAAGCCATCGAACGCATTGGATTTCAAGATCCAGAAGCGCAATACGAAAAACCTTATGACGTTCTGAAATATGCTTTACTTCGCAAAGGAGATGCAGAGGGAGCAAAATTAGCCGAACAACTTTATCAAAATGCTTGTGAAAGGCGACTTCGCCACTTGGGAAATAATAGCATCGAAAGAAATTATTTAATCTAATCCAACTGACCTCTTGTACCGAGGTAAGAAACCGGGTTTTTGGCTCATACTCTGCATCAATGCGGATATTTTTCGTCAAAAACCCGGTTTCTGCCACGATAAGATTGAGAATGCTGCAATATCTCAGCCAACAAACATGAAATTATTGTCATTGCAAACGCAGTGAAGCATAAGCCCTGCAGCGTATTTCAGGTTTGTTGGGACACGGCAGTGCCGTGTCCCTACCGCACGCGGGAAAGGTGCGTCACTGCCGTGAAAATTCTCGCCTCGAAAGCAGTTAAGGAAGCTGCGCTCCTACGTAGACAGTTCCACCTACACCGACAGGAGTTCTGCCTTGCAAATTGGGCAAAGCAAAATTAGTCACTCCGTTGCCGCCGTAGGTAGTTCCTAGCACAGCGAACAAAGCCGTATTTTGATTGATAGGCAACAGTTGCCCCTGAGCAAACGCAAACCCCCTAGGGGCAAAGACGCCAGCAAACAGCTTAACTTCTCCTATAAAAGTGTTATCAACACCCCCCACATTTTGTGATGGAAATGTACCGTCAAGGGCAATGATGTAACTTAGTCCCAAACCACCGAAGCCGACTGGCCCCGCTGGACCAGTTGCGCCTGTCGGCCCTGCTGGACCTGTTGCACCTTGCGGCCCTGTTGCACCTTGCGGACCTGCTGGACCAGTTGCGCCTGTCGCACCTGCTGGACCTGTGGCACCTTGCGGCCCTGTTGCACCTTGCGGCCCTGCTGGACCAGTTGCGCCTGTCGCACCTGCTGGACCAGTTGCACCTGTCGCACCTGCTGGACCTGTGGCACCCGTCGGACCGGCTGGACCAGTTTCACCACCGCCAGGACCTGCTGGACCTGTGGCACCTACCGGACCTGCTGGGCCTGCTGGACCTGTGGCACCTTGCGGACCTGCTGGGCCGGTGGCACCTGTCGCACCGGGTAATCCCGTTGCACCTGTCGGGCCTGCTGGACCCGTCGCACCGGGTAATCCCGTTGCACCTGTCGGGCCTGCTGGACCTGTGGCACCTGTCGGGCCGGCTGGGCCTGTGGCACCTGCTGGGCCTGTGGCACCTGGTTGGCCTGGGACACCCGGTAATCCCGTTGCACCTGTAGCACCTACTGGGCCTGTAGCACCTACCGGACCTGGTTGGCCTGGGATACCCGGTAATCCCGGTGCACCTGGTTGGCCTGGGACACCCGGTAATCCCGTTGCACCGGTGGGGCCTGCTGGACCTGTCGCACCTACCGGACCTGGTTGGCCTGGGATACCCGGTAATCCCGTTGCACCGGTGGGGCCTGCTGGACCTGTCGCACCTGCCGGGCCGGCGGGTCCTGTCGGGCCGGTCGCACCTGACGGGGGAATGGTGATGAAGCCTTCGGCAACTTGTAATTGGATAAAGTCCATGCCTGTGAAGTTGACTAAACCAGGCAGCACTACTAAAAAATTCCCGCTGGAGAGTTCCTTAATTGCTGTGGCGTTGCTGCCGTTAAGGTTAACAGTGACAGCGGCTACCTCAAAAGCTGTTTGTCCGTCTACTAAGGCGATTTTATCTTGACCTTGGGTAAAATCTGTGATGAAGTCTGCATCGGCGATTGTCGGGCCTCCTCGCACGTTGAAGCCGTTGCCCCTGCCGACTACAAATATATCGTTGCCCGCACCCCCTATCAGGGTATCGGACTCTTCTTCGCCAATTAGGAAATCGTTACCTTTACCGCCCAAGATCAAGTCATTACCTCTGCCTCCGTAAATAATATCGTCGTTGTCCTCGCCGTAGATGAAGTCTGCGCCGTTGTTGCCGTACATGATGTCGTTTCCGGAACCTCCGAACATCAGGTCGCTACCGCCACGCCCGGACAGATTGTCTGGTGCGGCAAGCCCCGAAATTATGTCAGGAGTTGGAGTTCCTACTAGGGTGTCAATGTCTGCAGTGCCTACAATATTTACCATTTTTGAGCGCTCCTCATATTTTTAGGTTTGATGGGTGCGATCGAATTGATTTGCAAAATAGAATTCCTCTATTCTTAAGCCAGAATGAGGTTTTTAGATGTTGAGTTACTAAATTGTTGCTACAAATCGCGATGCGCACTTATGTTTGATACAATTTAGGCTCCGTTGGTTGAAATTTAAGTTTTTCTATCGACTCCTTAAAGTCGCTGTTTTCCTGAGAAATAGATTAAGTTGAAATTAGATTTACTGCCCCAACGGGTTTCCTGTCTTGTCTTTTATTGTTTCACTATTATAGTTTTGCTAAAATCTAGAGCGTCCACGATCGGCAACAAAAAGTTACATAGCAAATTTCAGGAAGCATGAGGTACGGATAAATCGTAGGTAGGGACACGGCAGTGCCTTGTCCTTGAGGGATTGTTCGATCGGCATACCTACTTCAGAAACCTGCAATCTGCTGTAAATTTCTCGCCCTCGGTAGGGTAAAACCATTCTCTATTTGTAATTCTCATTATTGTTGGGTGGAGTGAAACGGAGGGTTCACTTCGCTAGGGGCCAACCTACGAATTATTATAGAACTTACGCACTTGTAAAGAAAAACAAGCCTTTGCGTTGGCGAAGCCGGCCTGAAGGGCTTATACTTCCCACGGCTCGTAATGACAGAAAATCGTATTCCTTGCATAAGTCCTGCATTATACCAATTTCACAAATTGCTGCTACAAATACGAGTTCTGCTTTAGAAAGTTAGATGTCTAAAACAAACATACTAACTGTAGCATTATTTTATGAAATTGGTATTAGATAAATTCTATTTTTTGCCTAAATTCAGCCTTAGATAAATTCTATTAATTACCAATTACCAATTACCAATTACCAATTACCAAAACTGATTAATAATTAATAAATAATCCGCCTAAAATCAAAACGATCGCAATTAACGCCACCCAAATAAACTGATTATCCTTTGTATTTACCTGACTTAAATCTACAGGTTCCGGTGCAACTAACTTAGGTTTGGCGTACTTGATATCAGCCTTGGGATTGGCTTGAAAACTGATTGATTGATTTTCATCTAAGGCTGCTAAATCGGGGATTTTCACCATCCATTCGGGAGGGATGGTGAGTTTGGGGGCTTCGAGTATGAATAGCAAGCGCTTGGCTTGCTGGCGGGTTTCTTGGCGGGGATGGCGGGTGAGTTTGCGGCAAAGCTCGATCGCCCTTTCTGTATCGCCAGAGGCTTCGTAGGCTGTCACCAGCCACATCTGCACCTCGCCGCCCAACCGGGAATTGCGATCGACCAAACCGCTGGCTGTTTCTAAACTCTGCACGGCTCGAGCGTAGCGGCCGCTCTCAAAAGCTACTCGGCCAGCTTGATACTCAGTTTGAACAATTTCTAACTTTTCGGAAGTCACCAGCCGCCACCCAATTCACAAATAAATATTAGTTGCCAAATTCCCCAAACGCTAGAATTCGCTGTTTTGTTGCGACATACCCGACTCGTTGTCGCGTTTGGAACCCAGCAAGTCTAAATTGTCTACCTTAATTACCGGCTTCGAGCGATTTGCCCCGCTATTGCGGTCTTGCCAGCGATCGAACCTCAAAGAGCCTGTTACTCCAATTAGAGAGCCTTTGCGAACGTAGTCAGCAGCAATCTGCGCTGTTTTGCCCCAGATTTCCAGATTAAACCAGTCTGGTTGATCGCTGTTCTTGGTTCTGCGGTTCACTGCCAGCGTCAACTTGCACAGGACCGTACCCGACTCAAAATACTTCACGTCCGGGTCGCCACCGACGCGGCCTACTAAAGTCACAACATTAAGACTCATAAACTTTTTCGGGAATGTGCTCGATTGGTGATGTAGTTAAACTTTCCCTGAAGCGCGATCTCCTCCAAACTTAACTTGGAACAGCGCGAATCAGGGCTTCATCCTGATTTTACACCCACTGACCGGAACATATTGATTGTGGATGATGGGCGAGTCTTCACTCAACTCGCGATCGACAATGTACGTTTCTGACTAGACTCAGAATGAAAAACGTAATAGAATCCACCTCGGTTACACTTTTGTAACAACATTATTGCACACATTAGTATTTTAGTTTTGGGGGGGGTACAAATCAGTGGGTCTTCTCAATCGATTTTCCTTATCTAGAGATATGGGTATCGACCTCGGTACTGCTAACACGCTCGTTTATGTATCCGGCAAAGGTATTGTTCTGCAAGAACCGTCTGTAGTGGCGATCGACCAAGACTTAAAAATACCGCTGGCTGTCGGAGAAGAAGCCAAAAAAATGCTCGGGCGCACGCCAGGGAATGTCATAGCACTGCGCCCGCTGCGCGACGGGGTAATCGCAGACTTCGATACTGCCGAACTCATGCTCAAGACTTTTATCCGCAGGGTTCACGAAGGGCGAACCATCGTTTCGCCGCGGATTATTATTGGCATCCCCAGCGGTGTCACGGGTGTGGAGAGGCGTGCTGTCATTGAGGCGGCAACTCAGGCAGGTGCCAGAGAAGTGCGGTTAATTGATGAACCTATCGCTGCGGCGATCGGGGCCGGACTGCCTGTCGCTGAGGCGACTGGCAATATGATTATAGATATCGGCGGGGGTACGACGGAAGTTGCGGTTTTGAGCTTGCAAGGTACGGTGATCAGCGAGTCTGTGCGGGTAGCTGGCGACGAACTTAATGAGTCGATCGTCCAATACATGAAAAAAGTTCACAACTTAGTCATCGGCGAACGCACTGCTGAAGAAATTAAAATTCAAGTGGGTTCTGCATATCCAACCACCGAGGATGACGACTCGATCATGGAAGTGCGGGGCTTGCACTTGCTCTCCGGTCTGCCGCGAACTGTTACGATCAAAGGCCCAGAAATTCGCGAAAGTATGTCGGAACCGCTTTCAGTAATTGTGGAAGCTGTCAAGCGTACTTTGGAACGCACCCCCCCGGAATTAGCCGCAGATATTATTGATAGGGGAATTATGCTGGCCGGCGGCGGGGCACTGATGAAAGGTTTAGATACTCTGATCAGTCACGAAACAGGAATTGTCACTCATGTGGCAGCCGATCCCCTGTGCTGCGTCGTTTTGGGGACTGGCAGGGTATTGGAAAACAAACAGTTGGAACGGGTTTTTAGCGGGCAGTCTTCGCGCAATATGTAGTTAACAAACTTGGGATTTTGGATTGAGAATTAAGTCTGCCATCGAAAATCTAAAATCCTGACATAACAATTTTAGATTACTGAAATTATGCTAAAGAACACAATCCGCAGGTGGTGGGATCTGCGCCTGCAAATAGCTCTTTTAGGTTTAGCTGTAACTGCTGCTTGGGGAGTTAGACAAACACAAGGTGCTGCACTGTTTGAAGTTTACAATTGGGTGACTCGCCCTTTTCAAGCCAACGGTTCGGGACAAGAGCAACTCATCTCGGCGCGCACTCAAGAATTGCAAGCGCAGCTATTAGAATCAGAAATTCAAAATCAGAAGCTGAAAGAGCTTTTAGGTTACGTTTCTGCTAAGAAACCTCAAGGGATTGTCGCTCCTATTATCGGCCGGAGCGCTGACCACTGGTGGCAGCAAATAACTTTGGGGCGCGGCAGCAATGATGGCATTAAAACAGATTTTACTGTGATGGGGCCCGGCGGTTTGGTAGGTCGGGTTGTTAGCGTTACTCCTAATACTAGCTTGGTGCTTTTAGTCAGCGATCCTACGAGTCAATTGGGTGTGGGAATTACTCGCAGTCGCAACATGGGTTTTATGCGCGGGAAAGGCGGCAATCAGGCTGTGATGGAGTTTTTTGATAATGTTCCTAATGTCAAGCCTGGGGATGTGGTTTCAACTTCTTCTTTCAGTCAGTTGTTCCCTGCTGGTTTGCCGGTGGGAAAAGTGGTTTCGGTGGATATGAATAAAACTCCGGCTCCCGAAGCTATTGTTGAGTTCTCTGCACCGATGAATGCTTTGGAGTGGGCGGTGGTTTACCCTCACTCTAAGAAAGCTGAACAACAGGTTTCGCAGGGTGAATCTTTAGCGCCGGATGGGGGAGCAAACCAGTAATGAAGGCTTTATCTAGAATGTTTAGGCGATCGCGCCCATTGCTCAATTTCGGCGTTACATTTGTTTCTGTGCTGCTGTGCATACTGATATTGCCCGCTCGGATGCCGGGAATGGAATTGCTGGGAATTAGCCCTAACTGGCTGTTAATTTGGTTGGTAGCTTGGAGCATTAAGCGGAAACGTACAGTTTGGGGAGCTGCTAGCATGGGCTTGGTTTTGGGGTTTCTTCAAGATGCGATGACTGCTCCGGATCCTACCCACGCTGTGAGTCTAGTTGTTGTAGGAGTCTTAACGGTTGTTTTGCTCAAAACCTGGTCGATTCCGGCGGATATTGTTGAGAGAGATCCGATTCCGATCGCGTTAATTGTGTTTGGGATGGCGGTGGTGGCGGAAACGGTGATGGGGCTGCAATTCTTTGCTATGGGCGATCGGGCTTTACTGGAAATTTGGAGCTATCACCAGCGAGTGGCTTTGTGTTCTGCTATTCTCAGCAGTCTTTGGGCTCCGGTAATTTATTTTCCCCTCAATCGTTTGTGGGAAATGACCAGGAATTTAGAAAAAGCTTAGTCATTAGTTATTAGTTATTAGTCATTAGTCATTAGTCATTAGTCATTAGTCATTAGTCATTAGTCAGTAGTCAGTAGTCATTAGTCAGTAGTCAGTAGTCAGTAGTCATTAGTCAGTAGTCAGTAGTCATTAGTCAGTAGTTATGGGTTGCTGCTAACAAATAACAAATAACAAATAACAAATAACAAATAACAAATAACAAATAACAAATAACAACAGTCAACAGTCAACAGTCAACAGTTAACAGTCACTCCACTTTTACTTGCTGTCCCAAACCTAATAAGTGATGAACGGCAATAATCAAGTCGCTGAGAATGTAATTAGGCTGGTGCTTTTGCAGTTGATAGCGGCTGCGAATGCCACAGGTAACGGCAATTGTAGGTATTCCCAATGCTTGTCCCGCAAGGATATCTGCTTCGGTATCTCCGATCATCCAAGCTGAACCAATTGATGACTCAAATTCTTCTGCAACTTCAGCTAACAATTCGGTTTTTAAGGCTGTATAGTTGTGGTAGGCAGCATCCGGCATCTGAGTGCCGCGAATGCTGGTAAACAGTCTGGCTAAACCGTAATTTTGCAACAGTTGAACGGCTTGATTTCTCGGCCGCAGGGTGACTAAAATCAGCCGCACGCCGCGGGAGTGCAGAAGTGCGATCGCCCATTGCACTCCCGGCTGGATGCGATCTAAGTGCAACAAGTCTGGTTGATTGACAATCCGACTCACGCATCCGAGAAAAACGTGAATTTCTTCTCCCGACAAGCCGGAACTTTTGGCTATTTCAGCATCGGGCACTCGGTTTTGCTTCATTTGCCAAAACTGCTGTTTGCTAAGTATTTGGAGGTTGAGGCTGATGCCTCGATCCCTGTAAGCTGCTTGAGTGTCGGCTAATGCCTGTTGATAGGTGGCGTAGTAGCGATCGGACACATCGACAATCGGCCCGTCTAAATCGCAAAATACCGTCATTCGGGGGGACGAGTCAGCCTCTGATGGTAGCTTGTACTGAGGGTTTTCGGAATTGGGGGCGACAGCAGTTAACATATAAGGTTAAGTAAATCAAGGATAAGGATACATTTCTTGACTTTACCAAGAATTTTATAAGTTATAAGACAAAATTTCAAGCTATCTCATTAAAAAAACCTATGATAATTATGAGGATAGCTCTCAAAAAGGGCGATCGGGCAAATCGTCGATAAATTCCAGGGAAAAAGTGATTTTTGTAGCTGTTGATATTTGCTTTAGCCATTAAAGTTTAGAATTAAGTTTTTAGTCTTTTGTAAATTACCCATGCTCAAACAAAGCGATTTTGTTAGGAATTCGGACACTAATCGAGTAGAGGTGCTTTCCGAAGCACTGCCTTACATTCAAAACTTTGCCGGCCGCACAATTGTAGTCAAATATGGCGGTGCAGCGATGAAAGATAGCACTCTCAAAGACAAAGTAGTTCGGGATATTGTACTCCTAGCTTGCGTGGGGATGCGTCCGGTTGTCGTTCACGGCGGCGGCCCAGAAATTAATATTTGGCTGGAAAAATTGGGAATTGAGCCGCAATTTAAGGATGGTTTGCGAGTAACTGATGCAGCGACAATGGAAGTCGTAGAAATGGTTTTGGTAGGGAAAGTAAATAAAGAAATTGTTTCGTTAATCAACCAAGCTGGCGGCAAAGCAGTGGGATTGTGCGGCAAGGATGCGAATCTGATTCAAGCTCGTCCAGATGGCCGCGAGGGAATTGGATTTGTTGGTGAAGTTAGCGGGGTAGACACCAACATTTTGGAGTCTTTGGTGAACAGCGGTTATATTCCGGTGGTATCGAGCGTGGCGGCGGATCAATTCGGTCAATCTTACAACATTAATGCTGACACCGTAGCTGGGGAAATTGCCGCTGGTTTGGGAGCAGAAAAATTGATTTTGATGACTGATACTGCGGGAATTCTGGAGGATTATCACAAGCCGGAGAGTCTGATTGCTAAGTTGGATATTCAAGAAGCGAGACAGTTGGTTGAGTCGGGAGTTGTGTCTGGGGGGATGATTCCGAAGGTTAATTGTTGTGTGCGAAGTTTGGCTCAGGGTGTGAAGGGCGCTCACATTATTGACGGGCGAATTCCTCATGCTTTGCTGCAAGAAATATTCACGGATGCGGGGATTGGCTCGATGATTGTTGCTTCTGAGTTTAGCGGGGGGAAGTTAAGGTATAAGTAGGGCGTGAATGTTAGTTTGGGGCGGGTAAGTGAAGCGATAAATCATTGCTTTACCCGTCCAGAGAATTGCTTTCTAGTTTGCCAGTAGGACTTGTGGGAACTATTGTCGAAGTGTATGATACGGGAAGAGAATGTCAGTATTTAGTGGAGTTTGCTGACAGTCAAGGGATTGAATGTGCTATGGCTATTTTGAAAGCTTATGAAATTTTAGTTTTGCAATATGAACTTGCAGTTGCTTAGGAATGTGAGGGGAATAAAAGTCAATAGGGTTCACTTAACATATTTATGCCCCGGAGATCCCCCTAAATCCCCCTTAAGAAGGGGGACTTTGAGGGGATTCTTGTTCCCCCCTTTTTAAGGGGGGTTAGGGGGGATCGTCTTAAATAAACCGTATTGGAATAAAAGTTCGATAAGGGATCTCGCACTTTCGGACAATAAGGGCGATTCCCTACGGGATAGCTTCGCTTTACCCCCTTTGGGATTCGACATGGGAAAGGCGAGATCCATGCATGGTTGTTTGGGGGAAAAGGACAATCGCACTTTCGGATAATAAGGGCGATCGCACTTTCGGACAAAGCATCTACCTTACAATAAAAATTGAAACTAATTAGGGGGTGAGCAGGAGTTATAATGAAACTACCCAATGGCGATCGGGCTGAAGTTTCTCTGCAAAAGCTGGTAGGTTACTGCTTAAATCCAGAGCATTCTCGCGGAAAGCACAAAGCCAGAGTCTTTGCATCGGTTTTGGGAATCACGGCTAACAATCCAGAAGTTTTGCAAGAGCTTATTCAAAAAGCAGCCATTGAAGGTAAAGTTGTCCAAGAAAATACTACTGATTTTGGGCAACAGTTTAAAGTTGATTGGACTGTACCCGATACAGCGGGGATTGAGCTTCGGACAATCTGGGAAATTACTTTGACTAATTCTAACCCTCGTTTGATTTCAGCTTTCTTAAACTATGATAAAACACTTTAGAATTTTGGATTCTGTGGCGATTCTCAAGCCGGTTTTAAATACGCGATTGACGCTAGTGGAACCGGAATATGAATCTGTTTCTAGTTTGCCAGTAGGACTTGTGGGAACTATTGTCGAAGTCTATGAGACGGGAAAAGAATGTCAGTATTTAGTGGAATTTGCTGACAGTCAAGGGATTGAATATGCTATGGCTATTTTGAAAGCAGATGAAATTTTAGTTCTGCAATATGAACTTGCAGTTGCTTAGGGATGTGAGGGGAATAAAAGTTAGATAAGAGCGATCGCACTTTCGGACAATAAGCGCGATTCCCTACGGGATAGCTTCGCACGCGCGTACTTTGGGATTCATCATGGGAAAGCCGAGATCCCTTTTGGTTATTTGGGGGAAAAGGGATCTCGCTACAAATAGTAAAATATGCTTAACATTTGAAAAGTAAATATTAGGTTATGTTAAACTACAATTAGTCTGACGGCGTTGTAGGGTAAGTTATAATCAAGATCGATGTGTCCGGTTAATCTCCCATGACTACACAATCTGCTTCGCGTTATGTCGCACGTCACCCTGAAATCTTGCAAGGGGAACCAATTATCGCGGGAACGAGAACTTCCGTTCGTGCGATCGTAGAATTGTGGCGTTTGGGTCTTACTCCTGAAGAAATTCCGATGCACTTACCTCATCTGAAATTAGCTCAAATTTTTGACGCACTGAGCTTTTATTTGGATAACCAGGAAGAAATAAATACTTATATGGAGCGCAATCGAATTCCGGAAGAATTGATTCATCCTGCTATGAAAGCTGCCATGAAAAAACTGTGAAACTATAATTTATTTGTTATACTTTAGGCATAATGCTAGTTTGTAAATCAGATGAACACGATCGCGATCGCCCTTTCAGATGAACGCTTACTAAAATTACAACAAGTCGCGAACAACTTAAATGTCTCGATAGAAGAGTTAGTTTTAATAGGCATAGAAAACTTACTCGCACAGGAAGAAGTTTCTTCACCAAATACCGCTCAAAATATTCTCAACAAAAATGCTGAAATCTCCCCAGAGATAGTTGACAAATTTTATGCACTAGCCTCGGATTGGGAGGAAGATGTTGCTGGACTGTCTTCAACTGCCCAAATGTCTCAGCATCCTGCCTATCAGGAAATTATTAGTATGGGAACTAAAATCCTACCGCTGTTGCTATCAGAATTAAAAAAAAATCCTGTTTACTGGTTGTCGGCTTTGGGTGCAATTACGGGTGAAAATCCGATTAAACCAGAACAAAGGGGAAGGATAAAACAGATGGCTTCAGCTTGGATTGAGTGGGGTAGAAATCAAGGCTACGCGATTGAAGAGAATGTATAGAAGACCAGAATTTGAATTTAAGTGGCCGAATTTGTCTCGCACAGATTATCAAATTACTAGCCCCAAATCTCAAGAATATAACTGCTTTGCATGGGCTGCTGGGGAAGAGGATCGTTGGTGGCAACCGATACCTGGAGAGCAATTTTATTGGCCTGACGGCGTGCCACAAGAGGAGACTCTAGAAGCGTATATTCAGGCTTATGAAATGCTGGGATATGAAATTTGTAAAGGCGATAGATTAGAAGTTGGATATCAGAAAATAGCGCTCTATGTTGATTCCAACGGTATCCCAACTCATGCAGCAAGACAATTGCCTAATGGTAAGTGGACGAGTAAGCTTGGCTGGTTGGAAGATATCGAACACGAACTTGATGGATTGGTTGGCGACAGGTACGGAGTTGTCGGTCAAATTCTCAAACGTGCGGTAAATTAGGGGAGGACGATCGCACTTTTGGATAATAAGGTCGATCGCAATGCAGGGATTCGGCATTGGAAAGGATCTCGCCCTTTTGGTTATTTGGGAGAAAAGGGCGATCGCTTGAGAAAAAAGGGGCTAGTGGAATGAAAATATCCCAGGTAGCGATCAATAATCTAGGTCATAATTCATAGTAAAATTGATTGTGCTTTCTCCAGTTCCTAAAGGAGTACGCACAGAATAGGGAAATAGGAACTCGAAACTAGAAACTCCATTACCAAAATCGATGTAATTACCACCTGTTCGACCCATCATAAGCACAGCCTCTTGCCAATCGCCACCGTTTACCCTGTACCGAAGCCGCATAGGACCCTCGTAGCCAGCAGTCTTCTCTGCATTTACATAAAAACCACCAATCTGTTTAGCGCCTGATACTGTGTTATAGGGGCCAAACTTGCATTCAAAGCTACGTTCTGCTCTGGGAATGAAACAAGACCCTCTTCTTTCTGGGCCAGCCCAGTTGTTGGCTAAAGCCACGAGGGGAACTGACATTAGAGCTGCTAGTATGGAAAACGTAGCTCCTAAAATCGTAAGTTTTGCAGTGTTTTGGGACATTTTCAGACTCTTATTAGATGTAGGTTTACGTGGATTTGGATGGATTTGTTAGGGAGAGGAATAGGAGCGATCGCGCGTCGGATGAGGGCGATCGCTTCCATAAGTCAGACATCAATAAAAGTGTCTAGCCATAAGTGAAGTAGCTGACATTTTTTGTTTGTCCAAACCCAACGCTAACCGTGGTCTGAGCCTTGTTTGTAGCACCTGCTTGAGCAATTTGAGGATTATCAGGGGTCGGTCCGGCTTCCGGACGTACTACGGCAATATGTCCAATTCCCCCAACATTTTTCCAGCTTGCTACAGTAGGAATGCCTTGAGATGCTGCCTTTGTTGCATCTTGTGGAGTAACTTTTTTCCATCCATTCGCTGAATTATTTAACCAGTCATTCATTCCGTTAGCATCTAGCTCTCGAGTATTTATCCAGTGAGGTAGAGGGGCCCGTAAAGCCCGCATGACATCTCTAGCAAAGATGTTACAAAAAGTGGCCCATCCATTAGGTTTGTAACGCAAGTTTTGTTGATCTTCAACATTGAAATAGTTAATAACTTGACGAATTTGGTCTGCTGAACGAGATTGAGTATTAGCTACAACAGGCATCTCTGGATCCTGAATGTAACGTGCTCGTTGTCCAGGATCTCCTAACCAGCGCTCTGGGGTCGTGTTTGATATGTTAGCAAAGGGGTTAGTATAGGGAAAGACAGTTCCTGGCAAATTCCGATCGTTTCCTGATAGACTACCAAATTTTACAAGGCTCGCACTACCTCCATTTAGCTGCACTTGAGCAGTACCATTATTTAGCCAATTAAGCACACCATTTTCAAAACTTTGTCGCCAATTGCCGTTGCCAATATGGGATTCTTCACTCGTAGGCAAGCCTAGTTGACCATCCTGCCCTCTCATCACGTTCAGATAATAACTGCCCAAACTACCGCGAACAGAGCGAGTACCCTGGGCTGAGTGAAATATTGCACCGTTTTGGAAATTTTGTCGCCATTTAGCAGGTGAAAACTGGAATTCAGCACTCGTAGCTCTACCCAACTGACTAGCTATAGCTGGATTTCTGTTATAAAAAGAGCCAATGCTACCTTGAATCGGAAATGAACTCAACTGCTTCTCCACTAGATATTGGTGTCCATCTAATAGAACAGTCGCAGTATCGTCCTCACTCTTCAACCCCTGAAGCTCACCCTCACTCAACTCCTTACCCTGAACAACGGCCCCAAAAATTGCCCCCTCATCTCCCGGTGAATCCGTAACATTCAACCGCGCATCAACAGAGTGTCCGATTTCTTCCAGCAACACATCGGCGATCGCCCCTGGATTCCCCGCATTCTCAGCCAAAAATTCCTTAGATAAATAAATCGTATCCGTCGCCGCAGCAAAAGCCCCATTCGCCCCACCAATCTCAGCAGACGAGACAACTTTCACTGGCGGAATATCGCTAAAATCTCCCTGAAACCATTCTTCAGCTAAAGCTTTCGCAGCCGCAGGATTCCAGTTTTCCCCAAAAGCCACATTCAGCTTAGCTGCGAAATCTGGCGCGCCCGCAAACTTACTCAAATCCCCATAAACCTCTGACATCGCCTGACCTGTTAGCAAATCGACGGAGCTATCCGGTAAACTGCTGTTGGATTCGGTACTCACCGCACTAGCCATCCGGGTTAGCGAAGCGTCAGGCAAGATGATATTGTCATAGGCTTCTGGCGTTAAAGTCGGGAGATTAACTTCCTGGCCGACACCCCCCGTTAGGACGCGGTTAGCATCTAGCTTCGGGATAATAGCCTTAGTCGGTTCTAGGCTGGAATTCCAAGGAGCGATCGCACTTTCGTTATTAAATTCAGGCGTGAAAAAATTAGACACGTTATTACCCATTTCCCCGTGTTGAATCGGAACAAGTACAGAGACTTGTCGCGCGTTTGCTGAGACTAAATAAACAAATTGTTCTAAAAGCCGATCGGCCGATCGCCCTAATCCATCACGAGCCCCGATGCACCGCAACAGTAGCGGTACTTCTCAAGCTCTATTTATCTATCGGGCTGATTCCGCAAGTTTTATGCAAAATACTGCTTTTTTGTTACAAAACTTTACTTAACGCCGTCTGACCTTGGCAGATATTAGCCTTGAGGTTAGTTGCAGCGATCGCCCGAATGCACCCTAAGCCCCGACGAACCGCAACAGTAGCGGTACTTCTCAAGCTCTATTTATCTATCAGGCTGATTCCGCAAGTTTTATGCAAAATACTTGCTTTTTTTTGAAAAAAACTTTTCTACTTGCCCTCAGATGTTCGCAGATAGGAGTTTTGAGGTTTTTTGATGCGATCGCGCCTATTGCTGACTCTGAGTATTCCTACTCGGCGCTACACCGCTTTAACAAACTGAACTATGCCTAATGTATGTAACAATACACTAACCATAGCTAGCTAGCAACTAACAAACGCTAGCAATTTCGGTTATCCTATCGTTAGTCATATCTCAACACACCCGAAAATGGTATCAAAGGAAGACTTATTTGCCGAAGCCGGCAAACACTGGGACTTAGAAAGGCTATACCAAGCTTTCGCAGAAGCTAAACGGCAAATCTCTCCTCGCTCGCGCCGGGGACTCACAGAAACCGAAAAACTCTACCTCCGAGGCCTGCTTTCCGGTTGCAGCCCCGCCGAAATCGCCCGCCAACTGTTTCAGACTTCCAAAAGTGCAGAGGTTTATTTATGTAAAACTTTATACCAGTATGTGAAAAAACTCGCCGATGTACCTAACGAACCTGTAGGAAATTGGCGCAATATTTGCGATCGGCTACAGGAAGCCGGATATAAAACTCTCTCTTCTCCAGAATTTAAAATAAATAATTCTGTACCTACAGAAACATTAATAAAGATAGTTAATATTGGTTGGCTGGAGCAAAGTACAATATCAATGGATATTAACATCCAATTAACATTCCCCTCAACTTCAGAAACTCCAAAAACCGAAGACTTGGATCGAGACGGTTAGATGGGCGATCGCCCCTCCACTGAGAGGCCAAAATGTTAATAATCTTATAGCTGATTGTTTGAAAAGAAATTTTTTGTTAAAATATCAAAAATAAAACAGTCTTACCCGCTTCGATTTTACCTAAAACAATCAAATTAGTCAAATTTATGTCTCGATTAAATATACGCTCGAAAAATAAAGCTCTGGGCTTTATCCTTGGTTTATTAATTTTTGTCATTTTCATTCCCGGATGTTGGGCTTTAACAACTAATATTGCTACAACAGCAGCACGGCAAACAGAGAACAAAGTAGCTGTGGGTGCAGATGTACAAAATACATCAAATTCTCGCTCTTCTTTAGGAGTTGGGCTTAGTGGAATTGCTGACTACTCAACACAATTACCCTTTTTAGATGCTTTCAAATCTTCTAGACAATGGATAACTCAATGCGTCAGCGGAGAACCCAACTGTAAGGGTGAATGGGATACAGAAGAATATAATCTTTTAAATCTTGATGAAAATGGGTGGGTGAAATCTCTCCCATCCCCCGAAGATGCTCCAAAATATACTAGGGTAAGTACCCTATTACTCAGGGAAATCCCCAATCGCTATCCTTCAGGGCAATATATTGTCACTTATGAGGGTGAGGGTGCGATCGAATATAGCTTTGATGCCAAAAAAGATGAGGCTGCGTCGAAACCAGGTAGGGATATCATTAATGTCGATGCCACACAAGGCGGAGGCATCATGATTATAATTACTGCTACCGATCCCAATAAAACAGGGAATTATATCCGCAATATTAAAGTTGTTCACTCCCAAGATGAACAGCTTTATCAAAGCGGTGAAATATTTAATCCGCTGTTTATAGACAAGATTAAAAGATTTAGAGTCTTGCGTTTTATGGACTGGATGGGGACAAACGGTTCCGAACAAAAAGAATGGTCAAAGCGACCTAAACCAGAGAGTGTATCCTATGCTTACAGAGGAAATGTCCCCATAGAAGTTATGGTGAATTTATCTAACAAACTCCAAGCAGAACCCTGGTTTAATATGCCGCATCAGGCTACGGATGAATATATGACTAACTTTGCTAAAATGGTCAAAGATAGTTTAGATCCCAAGCTGAAAGTTAATGTAGAGTATTCTAATGAGGTTTGGAATTGGTCATTTCCACAATCGAATTATGCTTTGGAACAAGGTAAAGCTAAGTGGGGAGATAAAGGCGATGCTTTTATGCAATGGTACGGAATGCGTAGCGCTCAAATGTGCGATATCTGGAAAGGTGTTTTTGGGGATCAAAAGAATCGAGTTGTCTGCGTGTTAGGAACTCAAAGAGCCTGGAGAGAGTTAGAAACCTATGCTTTAGATTGTCCCTATTGGGTAGCTGAGGGCAATAAACCTTGTTATCAACACGGCATTGACGCTCTAGCCATAGCTGGATATTTTAGCGGCAACTTGGGCGGGAAAGAAAGTGTCAGCACAGTAGAGTCTTGGTTGAATGACGCAGATGGTGGGTTTGGCAAAGCTTTTAAGCAATTAAGAGAGGGCGGGTTACTGCCGGGGTTCAAAGATAGTTTGCCCGATGTGAATAATGACTTTAGGTATTTCTTAGATGTGGCTAAAAAGAAAGGTCTCAAGTTATTTGTTTACGAGGGCGGTCAACATATTGTAGGTATTGAAGGCGTTGAGAATAATGAAAAACTGAGTCAGTTTTTTATGGAATTAAATAGGCGGCCAGAAATGTATGATATGTACACCCAATTACTGAATAGTTGGAAACAAGTTGGAGGCATTCTTTTCATGCACTTTGTGGATGTGAGTTCATTTAGTAAGTGGGGAAGTTGGGGGGCTTTGGAGTATGTGGAACAAAAGGGTTCGCCTAAGTATGATGCTTTGATGGATTTTATGGATAAGAATCCTTGCTGGTGGGAGGGCTGTGCTGTGGGGGGAGGATGAGGACTTTGGTGCAATTAAGAATCGTTCGATCGCACTTCCTCAAAATCTTCCGCATCCTCCCCTAAACCAGAACCCTCGCCACTCCTCAACCTCGGCGATTCCCGATTACTCCCAGAATACCTGTCATCCAAACCCGAATCCCTCAGCGAAATCGCGCTTCTTTGACTCGCCGACAACCGATCTGAACGGCGATTTGTCCCCAAAATCGGCCGCTTGCGAGTTAAAGTTTTCCAAGCAGCCTTAATTCCTGTAACCACGCTGCGAGTTGTCACCTGCACGTTGTGCGCCTGCTTCTTGGCGCTACCAATACTGCGATCGACCTGTTTGACAACCTCCCCCGCACTTTGCACCCCATCGCTAACATCATCCGTCAACTCGCTAATTTCGTGCCCCGTCAACCGAATCGCCTCCAAAGTCGGCGGAAACTCGCGAGAAAGCGTGTCAGCCAGCTTTTCCACGCTGCGCGCTGCCCGTGTCAATGCTTGCACCGCAGGTATTAAAGTCACTAATACAGCAGTCAGGCTAACTGCCACTAGCAAAATCGAAAGTCCTAACCAAAAGATGGGATCGCTCACTTGTATCTGGGATGGAGGGTTTGGGATTTCATCAGGAAATGTGGATCTAATTTTACCGTCAATTTTGATGAAATTCTTGTGGGACGGGTATCCTGCCCGTCCCCAACAGCTAAGTCAATTAGCGGATGGGAGGGCGCGACGCAGGACTGACTTCGGCTTCAGTTTCCGACAGTGTTTGGCGTTCCCGCTGAGTTGCTTCCAAACCGGCCGCGATCGCCTCTTTGAGTCTAACCAAAGTTTCGTCCCAATTACGCAGTGCAGTTTCCGAAAGTCGATCGGCCTGCAACTGCACGCTACTGGATAAATCCTCCGCCAACGCAGGCATTGCCTCGGCCGATTTTTTCAATATCTGCCGCGTCTCCTTGCCCGGTCGCGGCGCCATCAGCAACCCAGTCACGGCCCCGATCGCAGAACCCACCAACAGACCGCCAATAAATAATCCCGAACGTTTAGATGACATTTTTATAACTACTCTCTCTCCATACGTTTTAAGATAGCTTACCTCAAAGGTCGATCGCGCCTGAGCCAAAGCCTCCGCCCCAAACCCAGCAATCCCAAAAGTTGCCGAACCTGTTGCAGTTGCAATTCCAGTTGTTGATAATTCCGTCGCAGTTGATGAGCACCTTGTTGCCTTTTCGCAAGAAAAGCCGGCGATTGGCCCAGGACATTCCGGCTGCAGCGCTCGACTGCCGCGATCCGCATTTCAAAAAGTGCGATCGTCCGCCTAATTTTCCACACTCTCGCAGCTATATAAAAACACACCAGAGATATTAGTAGATTGATAATTACAACACCCGTCAGCATTTCTCACCTATTTTCAACTACTAATCTACCCGGATATTTATGGCGGGCTAGCAGCAACAGCCCGCCAAATATTTTGTAGAGATACCACAATGTTGTGTCATGAAATATGTTGTAGAGACGCAACATTGTGGTGTCCCAATCTATTTGTCCCTATCCATAAGGCGCGTAAAATTTTAAGCCTGAGACATAGCAGGCAAACAAACCTTAGTACCGCCCAAACCGCAATAACCGTTCGGGTTTTTAGCAAGATACTGCTGGTGATAGCTTTCTGCGTAATAAAACTCAGGAGCCTCCAGAATTTCCGTGGTAATCTTGCCGTAACCTTCCGCCGTCAGAGCTTGCTGGTAAGCATCGCGCGAAGCTTCAGCTAGCTGTTTTTGCTTGGCTGAATAGGTGTAAATGCCCGATCGATATTGAGTACCCGAATCATTACCCTGACGCATTCCTTGAGTCGGATTGTGACTTTCCCAAAAAACTTTGAGCAGCGTTTCGTAACTAACTACTTTCGGATCGAACACAACCAAAACAACTTCATTGTGTCCCGTCATCCCGCTGCAAACTTCGTTATAAGTAGGATTCGGAGTAATCCCCGCCGCGTAGCCCGCAGCCGTCGAAAAAACTCCCTCTTGCTGCCAAAATTTCCGTTCCGCGCCCCAAAAACAGCCCAGGCCAAACATGGCAGTTTCCATGCCGTTTGGAAAGGGAGGTTTTAGCGGATTGCCGTTAACAAAGTGAGCTGCCGGTACCGATATCTGCTCTGCCCGTCCCGGCAATGCCTCTTGGGGAGAGGGCAGGCTCGACTTTTTGCCAAATCCAAATAGCACCATAAATTTGTGAGGAGAATCTCTGATAAACGTCTTTACCTTACTTAATAATATCAGATATTCACTGAAAATAGTGGTGTTCTTCAACTTAGAAGGTAAAAGCCACCAGGCAGAAGTGTTTTTCGGAAACTTTTTGGTGATGCTGCTCACAGCAAACACAGTTTTCAATCACATTGTGCCGTGCTATCTATCACCAAACAATACCTAAAATATCACCTAATGTTGAGGTACAAATCACGCAAATTTCCGGCAAAATCGCCGATCATTAAATTATGGGTTTGTAGTAGAAGTTATTCAAGACAATTTCTAGGGAGTGTTGAGAAATGGAAGTTAAATCTTGCAGCGAATCTTTAAAATCTAATCCATTTATTACTTACCGCGATCCGATTACAGGCAAGTGGATTGTGGTAAATCAGAATTTGTCGAAAGCAGCGGGAAGTTCACAGCTAGTAGCTTGATATTTGTTTGTAATTCGAGCTGAAAATTAACAATGTTTGGCAACTGGTTGGGTACACAAGCTTAGAGGCTTTCGATGGGCGAGCAAATCATATCATGTCGAGCAATTGTTGCTAGTAAAATTGGGAGCATTTCATTTTTGCCAAACTGAGATGCTCTCCTTTATTATTTTGGGTTTTATGCAGACTAAAATCCTCACTACGAACCTATTTATAGCGATTATCAAAAAAGTGAGGTATACCCAATGCCCTATGCCCAATGCCCTATGCCCTATGCCCAATGCCCTATGCCCAATGCCCTATGCCCTATGCCCTATGCCCGAAATCACCTCATCTTTCTGAGAAAGGCTATAATTGTTTTTATGCCAGAGCCAATTAATTCTAATTTTCAGCATTGCTCATCTCTTTTCGCAGTTCCAAATACCGATAGAGATATTCAGAAATTATCCCGTGCAAAAACAAGTCGCGCGCTGCATTAAACGGACTGTTTGGCGCTAGCGGATGGCGGTTGACAATGACATGATTCCAATCGCAATTTTCCGTAAGTTCGCTGACGTACACTCCAAAGTTTTCATCTAACTGAAGCGACATCACTGCTCGCGCAAATTCGTCGCTAGTCAAACACAGAGAATAAAATACTTTAAACAATTCGATCGCAGATTCTAAATCCAGAATCCTCAGCCACCTGCGTTTTTCAAAATCAATTGCAACTTCCACAGGTTGAATGCTATCATAATTTATTCCCCGTTTTTTGACAAGCTGCAACCAGTTGGGATTTGTCAGCATAGCCTGGTTGTAATCCCAGACAAAGTTATACAGAATTAAGTCGTGTTCTAGAAACGCATTATCAGCTAAATCGCTAACTGTGCGCGGATAAAGTTTTGATTTTTCAATCTGGGTGTCCGGGCCGTTGTCAATCAAAAAGTTGATAATGTTGGAACCGATGTTGATGTGCCGCACAATTAAATAACAAGCTTCTGGCGAGACAAAGTTATTTAGGAAAAATGCTGCGGATTTGTGCATTAGTTTGTAAGCGCGAAATTGAAATGGCAACAGGCGCTTTGTTGTCATAATTACCGCCAGCAACAAGTTAGCAATTAGTTTGATTGGGATGAGCAAATAACTGCGAGTCCAGTTTTGCAAATCCCTTATCATATATGCTTTTGCAACGGAATCGACGGGAATTGACCGATCGCAAAACAGGACATCCCAAACATTCGGATCTCGGCGGTTGTAGGGTTTCGTAGCATAAGGAATTTTCCGCTCATCTGGTAAATTTTCGGCATCTTGTGTTTGCAGCTTTTGCATTAGCAAATTTCCTCCAATTGCAGCAAATATAAACGAGCAGTAACGCGGGCGGTTTTGACAATGCGGCGGGCGATATCATCCGTCATCCATTCGGCATTAATTAAATTTTCTAATTTGGCTAGATGCGACTCGTCATTAGCTCCGTGATAAGCTAAAAACGATACTTGTTCGGATTGCAAACCGAGAGTTTCTTGAATTTGTTTTGCCCACTTTCCGGCCAATCGGTTTCCCAATCCTTCGATTATAAACATACTGCCAATTAAATCGACCGGATTTTCCCGCGATGCTTGGTGGAAGATAAAAGCTGATAGAGCTTCGCTGCCAATATTCTTATCATATTCGACAATTTTTGACAACTCACCGCCGACAGAAACATAATTTTTTTCTAGCATTTGATAGTCGCGGTGTTCGTCTTGGGCGTGGCCGATAAAAGTCGATCGCAGGCGGAAGTCAGTCATGTTAGAAGCAGCACGCGCAATCCAGCGAGCACCCTCGACAACTTGCGGGCGGAGATTGCACAACAAAGCTTGATAGTCTTCTATTGTAAACTCTCCCCGGTACAATTTGCGGACAATGGGAACAGAACGAAGGGAGCGATCGAACTTCAGCCAAATCCCGGCTAACTCCCGCAACAAATAAGCTTGCGGAGAGTGGGGATTTTCCGGTTTAAGGCTTTCGAGAGGAGAAGCTTCCGCAACAGCCAGCAAGTTAGAACTTTGACTCGTAGATTTCTTGGTATTTTCCACAACAGTTAACATCATGTAAGCCGTTGTAAAGCGGCCGCTTTCCGGGACAAAACAAAAGATTTTTTGTCCCGGCTGCAACTTGCCAGAATTGAACAATTCCTCTAACATTAAATAAATCGACGCGCAGCCTGTATTTCCCCTGGTGTACAAGTTGGTAAACCATTTTTCTTCAGGAATCATGCAGCCTGCTTGTTCCAGAAGTTCCACAATTTGTCCCCGGAAAAAGTGAGAGGAATAGTGGCACAGCAGCCAGTCGATTTCCTGCGGAAAAACTTTTCCTGCTTTAATCAATCTCAGCCAACCTTCAACGCCTAATTGCATTACATTGTCGAGCAAGCGAATATTTTGCCGCAAGTCAAAAGCTCCCGCTGCGGCTGCATCGAGGTAGGAAGAATAATCTAACCAGCTTTTGGTTGCTGTTTCGTTTGCTAATCCTGAATACATACAAACTGGATAAGCATTGGCGTGAGAAGTTAGCTCGATCCATTCTATCTTTAAACTAATTCCTGTTGCGTTGGGATGGTTTTGCAGCAAAAATGCTCCGGCACCGTCTGATAGCATCCAGCGCAGAAATTCTGTATCGAAAGGTAGGGATTTTCCGGCTTGGACTGATGTTTCTGCTTCAAATTTGGTGTTTTTGAACAAACGTGAGGGAAATTCGGAAGCTACGGCGATTGCTGTTTGTTTTTTTCCGAGTTCGAGTTGAGATGCGGCGTAATTTAAAGCACTAATTCCGGCACAGCAAACTCCTTGAGTGGAAACTATTTCTAGGGGAGATAATTCGGAAAGTTCTCCGTGTACTGTGCTGGCAAATCCCGGTACTAATAAGTCTGGTAAAGTGGTGGCGCAGGCTAGTAAGTCGATCGCCCCCGGTTCCAAATTTGACTGAGAAATCGCATCCCGGACGGCAAAAGCTGCCATTTGGCTGTTAGAATACAGTGTTTGCTGCTGTTTGTCGATCGCGTAATAGCGCTGTTTAATCCCGTTACTGTTGAGAATGCGCTGTCTGACTCGCGAAGGGCGATCGGCAATTTTGCCCAAATACTCCTCCATCTCATCATTATTAATTGGTTTTCCGGGCAAAAACTTTCCAATCCGATTGATATAAGCACTGTGCATACTGTCAACCTCTAAAATTGCTAATTTAGTAGATGCTTGGTATTCTCAATTTCAGCGCCGCGCGACTGTTTCCCTATTGATGAAACGAGTAGGCGTAACTCGCACTAGGGCTGAATGCTTTGTCAGGCTTTGGATTGATCGATGGGTAAGTTGATTCGGCGGTTGAAACCGCCGAGTGATTTATAAAACTTCACGCCCCAAGTATGGTTGCAGCACTTCCGGCACTTTTACCGTTCCATCCGGCTGCTGGTAATTCTCCAAAATCGCGGCCATTGTCCGGCCCACAGCTAAACCGGAACCGTTGAGGGCGTGCACGAATTGAGTGCCTTTTTTCCCCGCTTCTTTAAAGCGAATGTTAGCCCGCCGCGCCTGAAAATCTGCGACGTTGGAACAACTCGAAATCTCGCGGTATTTGCCTGCAGACGGCAGCCAAACCTCTAAATCGTAGGTTTTTGCTGCTGCGAAACCTAAGTCACCGGTACAAAGCTCGATCGTCCGATAAGGCAATTTCAAAGCCTGCAAAACTCCCTCAGCATCCTGCACCAGTTGTTCGTGTTCTGCCTCGGAGGTACTCGGATGCACCAGTTTCACCAATTCTACCTTATTAAATTGGTGCAACCGAATTAATCCCCGCGTATCTTTGCCGTAACTGCCAGCTTCCCGGCGAAAGCAAGGAGTGAAAGAACAGTGATAAATTGGCAACTGTTCCGCTGTCAATATTTCACCCCTGTACAAATTCACCACCGGAACTTCGGAAGTAGGAATCAACCACAAATCGTCTCGATCGCACTTGAAACTTTCATCAGCAAATTTCGGCAATTGACCCGTAGCAGTCAGAGATTCTGAGTTGACTAAAAATGGGGGAATTACTTCTGTATAACCAGCTTTCGTGTGGCGGTCGAGCATGAATTGAATAATCGCTCTTTCCAGGGCTGCACCAGCTCCAATCAAGGTAATAAATCGAGGGGCTGCGATTTTTACTGCCCGTTCAAAGTTAATAATTCCTAATTTTTCGCCAATTTCCCAGTGCGGCAAAATATCGGGATTTTGGGGAATGTATTCATCTCCCCAGCGCCGAATTTCGATGTTTTCTTCTTCATTTTTGCCCAAGGGGGTTGATTTACCCGGCAAGTTGGGCAAGGGCAGCAATAGAACTTCTATTTGAGCTTTGAGGTCTTTTTCCTGTGCTTGCAATTCGTTCGACTGCGCGCCGACTTCGTTGCCTTCTGCTTGCAAAGTCTGAATTTCGGGAGATTCGAGGGGTAAACCCGATTTTCTTTTTTGGCCGATGAGTTTGGCTATTTCGTTGCTGCGGGCTTGCAGTTGCGATCGCTTGCCCTCCAACTCCCGCTGCTGTTTGTCCAATTCTACGATTTGCTCGATTTCATAGCTGCCTCCCCTGGTGTTGAGGCTTTCTTCTACGGCTTGCGGGTTTTCTCGGATTAATTTGAGGTCTAGCACAGATTTTTTCTAAATTTTAAATTTTATAAGGATTTGCGATCGGAAACCCGATTTTGTGGAAAATATTGGCTTTGGCAAGCATAAATCTAGGAATTCACAGGGTTTCTGAGGATTCCTGCGCCTGTCTCATCTTAGGTTAACAGGGACTATCTCCTCGGACATACAAGCTTTGGCAATCATTTAGCACCTCAACGATAACTTATTCTCATTAAAAAAATTGCTTGGTGTCACCCATGATGGGTGACACCCCACAAAAAGATGCTATAGTAAGCACATTAGTAGATGCACCCTGATAATTTTCTCCCCTAACCAGCGATGGTGAGGGGCTTTTTGTTTTTGGGGGCCGAGTTCAAAAGCGAAACCGAGAGTTGTTTGCACCGGCCGTACAAGCACCGCTGCGGATATGTAAAACTGTGGGGGTATGCAAGCTACGGATTTTTCATGGCGACGAACCCTACAAATTCTGGTATTCAACCCGCGCCGGCGGATTTTGTTGGTATAAACTCACATCTTGCAGCATTCTCAAGAACAGGCAAGATGCCTGTTCCACAACAAGTGCATTTTCTTGTGGGGTGGACATCCTGTCCGCCCATAAAAAACTTATTGAAAATGGTGCAAGATGTCAGTATAAACCAGGTTTCAACCTCCCAGTCTTCTTGCTTATTCTGTTTCCTCGAAATATTTTCCAGCGAAGGCGGCATTCAATCCTACGCCCGAGACATCCTGAAAGCTTACCTGTCACTAACCGCCACAAAAAACTGGCCTCTACAAGCAGAAGTTTTGCTATTACGAGATTCTCCAGATTGCCAGAATCCCTTCGAGTCAAAAAATCTTAGATTTTCTTACCTAAAAACTCATCCCGCTTGGCTAGGTCGTCTTAAGTTTGCCGCAAAATTGCTAACTTGTTTGCTGCAAAAACGACCGGAACGGGTTTTTTGCGGTCACATCAAACTCGCACCGCTGATTAAAACCTTATGCCAGCCGCTGGGAATTCCCTACACAATTTTAACTTACGGCAAGGAAGTTTGGGAACCGCTTCCACTAAAATATCAAATAGCAATGAGAGACGCTGAGAGTATTTGGACGATTAGCAGGTACACGCGCGATTCCCTACGGGATAGCTTCGCCGCGCGTACTTGCGAACTTAACAATTTAAATCCTGACAAATTCCAAATAGTGCCTTGCAGTGTAGATGAAAATACATTTACTAGGGGGCCCAAACCTGTGCATTTATTAGAAAAGTACGATCTGGTTGGTGCTAAAATATTGATAACTGTAGCTAGATTGCGATCGCACGATAGTTACAAAGGAGTCGATGTCACAATTCAAGCTTTGCCGGAAATTGCCAAAAGTTTTCCCAATGTGAAATACTTAGTTATTGGACGCGGGGACGATCGCCCCAGATTAGCTAAACTCGCCGCCGATTTGGGAGTAGCCCAAAGAGTAGTATTTGCGGGTTTTGTACCGACACAAAATTTAGCAGAACATTACCGGTTGGCGGATGCTTATGTCATGCCCTCCCAGGAAGGCTTCGGTATAGCTTATTTGGAAGCTTTAGCTTGCGGAGTACCGGTACTGGCGGGGGACGCGGACGGTTCGGCAGATCCGCTGCAAGATGGTAAACTGGGATGGCGAGTTCCTCACCGAGATTCGGCGGCAGTAGCGGTTGCTTGTGTAGAAATTTTGCGAGGAGAGGATCGAAGGTGCGATCGCCCTTGGTTGAGGGAACAAACCCTGGCAAAATATAGTTTTCAATCGCTTTGTCAATCTTTACAAAGGATTTTTCAACCCTCTGACTCCGATCGACTTATGCTGTAGAGAGCGGTTTCGGCCTGTACAATAGCCAAATTAACTCGATCGACCGCGTGAATTTCTCAGTAGGATAGAGTTATGCCTACCCGCAAAGACACCAAAGGAGACCACCGTGAACCAAGGCACCCCCAAAATATCTTTAAATCTACCCCGTATTAGCAATTGGCTGATACTGCTGGGCATCGCCTGCGTGTTGGGATCAATTGGTTTGGGTTGGATAGTTAAATCATTGTTGATTGTAGTAGGTTTCTTGCTGCTGACACCTGTAGTCGCATTTTTCGCACTTCAGTGGTGGCTGAAACGCAATTTAATTGAAGACAATTGTCCAGTTTGTCAGTACGAATTTACAGCTTTAAATCAAACTCAGTTTCAGTGTGCCAACTGCGGCGAACCTCTGAAAATAGAGGAAGGTCATTTTAGCCGCTTGACACCGCCCGGTACGATCGACGTTACCGCCGTGGAAGTATCATCAGTACAGCAGTTAGAAGAATAGTCAGTAGTCAGTAGTCAGTAGTCAGTAGTCAGTAGTCAGTAGTCAGTAGTCATTAGTCAGTAGTCAGTAGTCATTGGTTATTAGTTATTGGTTATTGGTTATTGGTTACTTGCTACGAATTCCCAATTTCCCATTCTCAATTCCCAATAACAACTAACAAATAACAACTAACAACTAACAGTCAACAGTCAACAGTCAACAGTCAACAGTGAATTTACTATCCCGATGAAGAGAGGATTTGATATTATTAGTAGCACGGCGCACCCTACAAATCACCAACTAATTTAATTAAGGTTATTTAAAATAATATTATTTTTCTAGACGCACTGCATACCACTGCAAAAACTTTCCAGCTCCGACATCTAATTCACAATAAGTATCAATTAAATGCTTAGCTTGAGCTTCCACAGTAGAAAGATTGTGGACATCGCGCGGCAAATCTTCGTGTTCCCCAGCTAAAACCGCTTTCAGCTTTTCTAATAATTCCGCCGCCGTCAAAAACTGCTCCGGCTGGTTTGTTTCTAACACCACAAAAGTGTCTTCGTCATACAGTGACATAATTTCAAAGGTTGAGGTTAATTATTTCTAAAGTTTCGTCAAGTTAAGCGATCGAAAGTATACACTCTGAATTAGCATTTTTCAGCCCCGGTTCGATCGTGTTACAATTGAACAACTTCAGAATTCCTACCGGATTACCGTTATTAACTTAGTTATTCACCGAGTTGTCAACAGATCCGACCAGGCAGCATTTCTGAGGATATTTGTCAAGTGCAAATTTGTCAAATGTCAAATTGTCCAGAAATATTCGATCGGCTGTATCTAAATTATAACTAGCACTATACATTCCATGATCGCATCTTCCACTTCAACCCCCGTGGCGCGCAAGCCCTCAAAATCAGAAGGTCTCAAAGAACGCAGCAACTATTTGCGAGAACCCGTTGCGAGTGAACTGTTACAAGAGACAACCCACTTCACCGAAGAAGGGCTTCAGATTCTCAAATTTCACGGTTCGTACCAACAAGACAACCGCGACAATCGAGTTAAAGGACAAGAAAAAGACTATCAGTTCATGCTCCGCACCCGCAACCCCGGCGGGTTCGTGCCACCGCAGCTATATCTTACCTTAGACAAACTATCGGAAGAATACGGCAACCACACGCTCCGCGTCACAACGCGCCAAGGTTTCCAACTGCACGGCGTGTTGAAGAAAAATCTTAAAGCAGTGTTTTCCTCAATTATAAAAAATATGGGGTCAACCTTGGGAGCTTGCGGCGACTTGAACCGCAACGTCATGGCACCGCCAGCACCGTACAAAAATCGCCCAGAATACGAGTATGCGCTGAAATACGCCAACAACGTCGCCGATTTGCTGACACCGCAAACGGGAGGTTATTACGAAATTTGGCTGGATGGAGAAAAAGCTATTAGTGCTGAAGAAGACCCTGCGGTGAAAGCCGCCAGACAGTCAAACGGCAATGGTACAACATTTGACGACAAAGAAGAACCGATTTACGGCAGCCATTATATGCCGCGAAAGTTCAAGTGTGCTGTTACCGTACCGGGAGACAATTCGGTAGACTTGTACTCTCAGGATTTGAGCTTGGTAGTAATTACCAATGAAGCTGGCGAGTTGCAAGGTTTTGACGTGTTTGCTGGTGGCGGTTTGGGACGCACTCACAATAAAGAAGAGACTTTTGCGCGGCTTGCCGATGAGATTTGCTATGTTGCCAAAGACGATGTTTACAATTTAGTCAAGGCAATTGTAGCAACGCAAAGAGATTTTGGCGATCGCACAGACAGACGGCACGCGCGACTGAAATATCTGATTAACGACAAAGGCGTACAGTGGTTTCGGGCAAAAGTAGCCGAATATTTTGGCAAGCCGCTAGAGCAATTTAAACCGTTGCCAGAATGGAAATATTTAGATTTCTTAGGCTGGCACGAACAAGGCGACGGCAAAATGTTTGTCGGCATTTCCGTAGACAACGGCCGGATTAAAGATGAAGGTTCGTTTCAGCTAAAAACCGCTTTGCGGGAAATCGTGCAGAAGTACAATGTGCCGATGTTGGTGACACCGCACCAAAACGTTTTGATTTACGACATTTCGCCGGAGTTCAAATCAGAAATTCAAGGAATATTAGATCGCTGCGGCATTCAGCCAGAAACAGCCATCGACCCCATAGTACGCTATGCGATGGCCTGTCCGGCAATGCCGACGTGCGGGCTGGCGATTACCGAGTCCGAGCGCGTGATGCCGAGCATTTTAGAGCGAATTCGGGCGCTTTTGACCAAAGTTGGTTTAGAAGACGAGCATTTTGTAGTGCGGATGACCGGTTGCCCCAACGGATGCGCCCGCCCTTACCTGGCAGAATTGGCGTTTGTCGGGAGTGCGCCGGAATCCTACCAGATTTGGCTGGGCGGTTCCCCAGACCAAACGCGGCTGGCAAAACCAATTGAGCAAAAGCTGCACGTCAATGATTTTGAAGCTTTTCTAGAGCCAATTTTTGTTTATTTTAAGCAAAAACGGCAAATAAGCGAGAGTTTTGGCAATTTTTGCGATCGCGTTGGGTTAGAATCTATCCGTCAATTTGTAACCAATCACCAATCTGCTGACTCGATGACAACTGAGATTAATGATTTAGAAGTTACGCCTAGTAACGGCGACGAAAACGAGACTGCCACTGCTGGCGGCGCCAAAGTCCGCCGTCGAATTAGCGTCCGCGATGAAATCTACAACGAGCTCAAGGAAGAAGCAGCCCGTCAGGGCAAGCCGATTACACAGCTAGCCACAGAAGCGATTTCCACTTATTTGAAGAAGATTAAGGAGGAAGCATAAGCCAATTTTCGCATTGAATATTTTCGATCGCATCAAATAGACCTCACGCAAAAATAACATCAAGGCAGAGCATTTGCAGAAAAAACTTAGATTTTTAACATAAATCTGGTTGTAAATGCTTTGCCTTGATTGTTTCCGAACCCTTAAAACCCCGCCTGCCTATCCCCTCTCACCCTCTCTTCCTCTGCGCTCTCTGCGCTCTCTGCGGTTAAAGAAAAAAAATCTAATAGAAAAACGAATAATCTAAAATTCAATGCCTCAATTACAAAGACTAACAGTTAATGCCGCCCAAATTCGCGATCGTACAATCAACTTAACCAGACAACAGCAGCATTATTTAAACCGGGTGCTGCGTTTAAATCAGGGCGATGGATTTATTGCAATGGACGGCTGCGGACATTGGTGGTTAGCAATTCTAGAAGCCCAAGAAACCGGGTTATTTGCCTCGATAACAGAAGAGATTGCAGTCAACAGGGAGCTACCAGTCGAAGTAACTTTGATAGCGGCATTGCCCAAGGGAAACGGCTTTGACGAGGTTGTCAGGCAGGCGGCGGAGCTCGGTGTGGCAAATATTGTGCCGGTGACGAGCGATCGAACTTTGCTCAAACCTAGTTCTCAAAAGGTCGATCGCTGGAGAAGGATTGCAGCAGAGGCCGCAGAACAGTCGGAACGTCAAATTGTCCCAGAAATTTTAGAGCCTGTTTCCTTTAATTTGGCTGTGAAAAATTGCGGTCAAAAATATCGATATATTTGTGTTGCTCGCGGGGACAACCGGCATTTGTGGGATTGTTTGTTAGCTGGTTTCGATCCCCCCCAGCCCCCCTTAGTAAGGGGGGGGCAAGAAACGGCAGAACCCCCCGTCTCTTTTACACATCTCCCAGCCCACCAGACCCC
>NZ_JADEXD010000046.1 GCF_015207285.1 Tychonema sp. LEGE 07203
GTTGTTGATATAGGGAGCAAGAATTCAAAATCGATCGAGTCGATCGACTTGCGTTTGCTGGCAAATCCCCAAGCAAGGGCAACTGCTGTCGATATTTTTCGAGATTCTTTGAAATTTGGGGGGAATCTACCTTTAGTTCCCAAAAAAACCTCAGAAAATCAATTTTTGCGGAATTTGATTGTTGTAGATGATGTTTTGAATTGCGAGTTTTTGGGCAATCACACTCCGGCAATTGCTGGGCCCGAAAAGTTTGGTTACGAATTGCAACTAATTGACGATCGCACAGAGACGATCGCCGATAATTCAAGTGCAGAGCATTTCTCTCCGACACTGCTGCAAATTTTCATTCGCGGTAATTGCTTCCGAGGCAGCGCGGGTTTAACCCAAGCCGCTAAAGATTGGTTTAAAAAATTATTAAGAACGGGAGAACTGCAAGCTGTACTAATTTACGGTAGTCCCTACGTTTTAGAGCAATTTTTGCCACATTTATCGAACAGCATTCCTTATGTATTTTGTTTCGGGCAGATGCCCGCAGCCCAATCTCTCGCTTTAGAATTGCTGTTCGGCGCTGACAAAACCGGCAATCATTGAGTTGTTCGACTCCTGAATATTTCCTTTGCTGTCTCAGAACTTAAATCGATATACCCGGTTTCTCGCCAAAAATTTTGCTGGCTGCAGCAAAGCATTGAGAAACCGGGAATCGGGCACTGGTGTCTGAGTCCGGAATAAAGTTTTGTAGCAGATTTGCCTGTTAGCCTCGAACATCTGCCGCGTCTCAAAATCCGAAAACAGATCCGATTGCTCGATCGTCATTTCTATAACTTTTTTAAATCTAGCGGTGAAGAGTATCTGTGTATACAGAAAAAAATAACTTACATATTCAGAAGTTTGGACTATATTATTACCAGGGCCATAAATTTTTTTAGTAAAACCTTGAGGGCGCATTATGATTCAGTCAACTATTCACCGACTCCGTTACTCTTTAGATGTGATCCAGGATGAAGCGCGCCATCTCGTGCACGAGGGCGTACTTAGCCGGCAACAGCCTATCTACACGCTTTGTCAGTTCATCCCGCCCCGAGAATGGTCTTGCGTCGAGGTAGAACTAGAAAAATGCGACTTCTTGCTGCGCGATCGCATCGCTGACCTGATCGGTTCGGAAAGCTGGGACAATGACTAAAGTTGAGTTCTGTTAAATAAGTTTGCAAGTAAGTTTGCAAATAAAATCCGGCTGTGTTAAAGATGCTTGATTCTTTAATCCTGGGAATTTTCGGCGCGCAAATTTTCCAATTGAGCCCTGAGCGCTGCCATCTGTGCAGTTAATTCTTGAATCTCTTTTACGTCAGGCTGTACAACCGAATCGACAGGAGTGTCAGTGGCTGTATCTGATTGCTGGTGCGAGACGGATTCGTCATTAGGTGCATTCTCCCTCTCGCCCGGTTGAGAGAAAATTGTATCGACAAAATTCCGCGCTTCTCGATCGGTCATTTCTCCTTTTTCCAGCAACTCATCCGCGAGAAGGCTCAAATCTGACTGCTTGAGCTTGTCGAGATTTTCTTCTCGCTTTAAAGGATCTTGCAATGTTTCCATTAAAAAGGAAGTTGCACCTAAAGTCAGGTGAAATCCAGTTTGCAGCATTTGAGGCAGGTTGTCGGGATTCATCTACAGATGCCACTAAAACAACGTTGTTGCGAGTTTTTAGTTCGCGAATTTCGCACGGGCGGCTGGTTTACCGCTTCTCTAGGGATGCGAAGTTGTCGCCGGCGCGATCGCCCGGAGTCTGGGAAAGTCAGTCTCTGGGGGACGCTTTTGGTTTGCGAACATACTAACTTTACCATTACTTTGCAAATTGAGAAATGTCAAGTATAAAGTTTTGTAATCAGCGGTTGAAATATCCTCACAGCAACGATCGATCGGTAAGTCGATTTGAGATTGAACAAGAGTTACCAACTCCGATGGCAGAAACCCCGTTTCTAGGAAAAATTGACCGCCAGAAACGATAAATATAGGAAGAAATGCGGTTTCTAGCCCGTCGCAAGTGCATAAATCCGATTAATTTGAGATGGGATCGTTGAAGATTTGAGGTTCACGGATACAGCGCCTCGCCGGTGGAGGGATCAAAAATAAATAGCCGATCGAAGTCAAGTTGTACCGTCAGCCGATCGCCCGATCGGCAGCGAACACTGGCAGGTACTTGCAACTGTACAGTAGTTTCAGCGCTCAACAAAGGCAAACTCGCCCGGATTAAAGTTTCTCGCCCCAGAGGTTCCACTACTTTTACCTCAACGTCGAGAGGGACTTTTTCTAAAGCCCAAAGATCCCTTTTCAAATCATCATTTTCTGCTGCTGACGGCGTAAAAAATTCTATATTTTCTGGACGGATGCCCAAATCAAATCCTTGTCCTTCCTTCGGGTGCAATCTTTTTTGAAGTGACGGCGGACAAGCTAAAAATTGATTTCCCAATTGAAACGATTCGTTAACATAAATTGCGGGCAAAATGTTCATAGCCGGATTGCCTAAAAATGCAGCAACCATGCGGTTAGCAGGTTTAGCATAGATGCTTTGTGGGGAGCCGATTTGTTGAATTTTCCCCTTATTTAAGACTACAATCTTATCAGCTAAAGTCATCGCTTCTACTTGGTCGTGGGTAACGTAAACTGTGGTAATTCCCAGCCGTTGATGCAGTTGTTTGAGTTCCGCCCTAGTGTCGTCTCGCAGTTGGGAATCTAGGTTGGAAAGCGGTTCGTCTAAGAGGAAAACTTTGGGCGATCGGGCGATCGCCCTTCCCAGTGCTACCCGCTGCTGCTGTCCGCCTGATAGCTGTTTGGGCTTGCGGTTGAGGAGATGGTCGATCGAGAGCGATCGGGCTACAGTTTCGACTCTTTCTTTAATTCTTGCAGCATCAACATTCCGCATCCGCAACCCAAATGCCAGATTTTCTGCGACAGTCATGTGCGGGTAAAGCGCGTAATTTTGAAACACCATTGCTACATCCCGCTGTCTCGCCGGAATATTGTTAACTAAATTATCTCCAATATAAAGATTGCCAGAATTTGCAGTTTCCAAACCCGCTATCGTCCGCATAATTGTCGATTTCCCGCAGCCGGAAGGCCCGACCAAAACCCAAAATTCTCCATCCGGAATTTTGAAACTTATATTTTCGATCGCGGTGACGTTTTGGTAGCGTTTGGTAATATTTTCTAAACGAACGTTTGCCATTTGTTAATTGTTAATTGTTAATTGTTAGTAGCTTTTAACTTGTGTATTCCCAAAGCTTGTTTGACAGGAAAAATGTGCGGGCTAATTCTTCAACTGTCGGCATCAATTCAGCTTGGCGGAACCCTGCCACCAAAAAACGATAATATCCAGAGAGTACCATCTTTTTTGCCTTTGAAGCGTTCCCAAACAGTATCGCCTAATTGACGGGAATCTTTGAGGATCGATCGCACATTATAAAGTTTATCAGTCGCCCAAACCAATCTGACCGAGCTAGAAGCTGTGAGAATGCGATCGATCGCTGTGACGGTATCGCCAAACCGGCGGCGGATGGCTTCGCCGGTGGTGGGGCCGCCTCGATTTGCGATCGCGTCGCGAAACAAACGTGCGATCGGCTCATCTTCCGAAGCCCCCTATTCTCAAGCTATACTAGCAGTGCCCAACAAATGGGCCGTGTAAGGAACGCCGCCACCTTTACAAACTCAAATAGCGTGCAACTCGGCGGCCTAGGTGAGGGCTTCGGAAAAACGGTTTGAAAGAATCATGAAAGTCATCCTTCTGAATTGCTATGATATATAAATTGTATAGCCAAGTTGAATAGAAAGAAATAAAAAAACAATTTTTTGTTTCGATAGCTGATATCAACTAGCCTGAAAATAGAATCAAGTCATCAAACGCGATCGCTCTTCGATCGCCCCTCAACTTAGAATCATCAAACAGAGGTTTCGCTCGTGACAGCCACTACAATTTTACCCAAAACAGCCGACACAAAATTAGATCCCAAATCACAGCCGCCCGTAGAAAATACAGCAGAAATTCAACCAGAATCCGAGCCACAAAAAGTCATATCTCTCGAAGATTTTTTAGTCAAGCCTGCTGATAGAAAGGAGTGGGTTGACGGCAACTTAGTGGAGAAAACAGGAATCACATTCAAGCACGGTCTGGCTCAAGTCAATCTAGCTACTTGCTGGAAAAATTACAAAGATTCCAGCGCACAGGGAGGAGAAGTTGTTACAGAAGTCCGTTGCCGCACTAGCAAACAAGGCCGCCGTCCCGATGTCGCTTACATCACTCCCGAACTGCTGCAACAAGCAGGCAATTTTACAGCATTATCCCAAAGTTTTCCCCTGATAGCAGAAGTTGCTTCCCCCGAAGACAGCGGGGAAGAATTATTTGCCAAAGCTCAAGAATATTTGGCATCAGGTTGTTTAGAAGTTTGGCTGCTGTTTCCTGAAGCTAGATTAGTATTTGTGAATGCAGGAAAAAACTGGCTGTTGTTTGATTCGGATGAAATCGTTAACACTCAAAGGGTACTTCCAGGTTTTAGCGTAGCTGTCAGCGAATTATTAGCATAATAAACTTGCCAAGAATGTCATCTTATGAAATAATCTATGATGTCGCAATTTCCAACTATAGGGATTTTCAAAAATAAACATCTAATGGATAGATTCAGAGTAGAAGTTATTTCTCAAACACCAAATCCTCAGCAAGTAGTTTATGCTGCACTCCATCAAGACTATACTGAGAATTTCGTATTTGACGAGCGGGATTCGTGGCCGTCTGAGGCAGAATGTGGAGAAATTATCGTCAAAAGGCTCCTCGCAGGCGATCGGGGACATTACGGCCCCCTAGAGCATCCCCAAATTATCTTCAATTGCGGGTACTTTCCCCACAGCGTCATGCAGCAAGCCAGGACACATCGCGTAGGAGTATCATTTGACGTGCAATCCCTGCGCTACACGGGAAATCAATTTCTGGATGCAGCAGCCGGCAAAAAAGATATCGAAGATATTTTTTACCTGCGTCCAGTAGATTATTATACAGACCGCGAAGGCAAAAAATACTACTATTCTCCCGAACAAAGACAAAAAGATTTAGAGTGGTGTCTAGAAGCCGCTAAACGTTACAAAATAGACTTCGACGGCGGAATGTCCGAAGAACACGCCAGAGGCAAATTACCCTTTGACTACCGCCAGCATTTTGTAGTCAGCTTCAATCTCAGGTCTTTCCTGCATTTTTCCGACTTAAGAAACAAGAAAAATGCTCAACTAGAAATTCAAAAACTCTGCGAAATGATGTGGCCTCACTTTGAAAATTGGGCCCCCGACATTGCCAAGTGGTACACAGCTACTCGTCTCGGAAAAGCCAGACTAGCGCCGTAATAATTGCCATCATCGAAATTATTCATCTCTCTCTCTTCTCCTCCTCTGTGTCCTCTGCGCCAAGAGCGGTTAAATCATTCCGATACAACTGAAGTTGGGATAGCTAAAAACTTTTGTTTCTTATCATTCTTTCTTCTTCCTTCCACTCACAAAACAAAATGAAACTAAAAATCCTGCAACTCCATGAATCAGCCATAATTCCCCAATATGCCCATGATACTGATGCTGGATTGGACTTATTTTCTATAGATGAATTAGAAATAACTCCGGCAAAAAGCCAGTTAATTCATACAGGGATATCCATAGAATTACCAGAAAAAACAGAAGCCCAAATTCGTCCCAGAAGCGGTTTAGCTCTCAAGCACCAAATCACCGTACTCAATTCACCAGGAACCATAGATGAGGGCTATCGAGGCGAAATCAAAGTCATCTTAATCAATCACGGTAAAACTTCCTTTCAAGTCACAAAAGGCATGAAAATTGCTCAAATGGTAATCGCACCAGTAATTCACGCCGAAATTGAAGAAGTTAAAATGTTAAGTTCCAGCTCTAGGGGAGATAATGGATTTGGCTCGACTGGAATTTCCCAATAAATCCCTCGTCTGAATATCATTCTAATTCTACATTTTAAATGAACATCAACACACCAGATAACTACGAACCCCCTCACAGACCAAATTGGGACGAATACTTTTTAATGTTGGCAAAATTGGCTGCTACTCGATCGACTTGTCTGGCATTTCCCGTGGGTGCGGTAATCGCTAAAGACAGGCAAGTTTTAGCCACGGGTTACAACGGATCGCCGTCGGGTTCGGCACACTGCACGGCTCAAGGCTTCTGCTATCCTGGTTTGAGCAGTTGCGACGCCAGCAAAATTTTGCCGTCGCGGGCGGTTCATGCAGAAGCAAATGCGATCGCCAAAGCGGCCAAACACGGGATATCTACCGCTGGATCTAGCATTTACGTGACTTTAGAACCCTGCATTTATTGTTTGAAATTAATCATTTCTGCAGGCATTCGCGAAGTTTTTTATGAAACAGTTTTTAACAGCGGAGAAAAAGCTGAGTTGAGAGATTCTTTTATCGCTGAAGGTATTGTTGAGTTCACACAAATTAAGCTATCTGAAGATACAGCAAATAGAGCAGCTTCATTTCTCCTGCATCCTACGTCTGTTCCAAAAGGCGATCGACCATTTGGTTCGTAGTGGGGATTTTAGGATCGAAAACTTAATAACTTAAGCATCTCCTACAGTCCTCTATCTCGTAAGTTGCGAGAAAGAAGGAGGCAGAGCCTCCGGATCTGCATTACCAGGCAGAGCCTGGTAACGAGAAATCGCTTAAGTTATTAAATTTTCATTCCTTAGTCCGCATTCAGAATTTAACAGTCAACAGTCAACAGTCAACAGTCAACAGTCAACAGTCAACAGTCAACAGTCAACAGTCAACAGTCAACAGTCAACAGTCAACATTCAACATTCAATCAAACTCATTCACAGCTTGCAAATAGTCGATCGCCGCATCTATTCTCGAAGAATACTTAAAAGCAAACTGATCGAACCAATATCTCTCATCGGAATTTTTATCCAACTTTTTCAGCCAAACCTGAGCTTGCCTAACCTTCTGCCTGCGGGTTTGGATGTCTAACTCTGACTGCACAATCTTTTCTGGGGGTTGCGGTGCTAGTGCATTCACTTCTTGAGCTTTATTTTCTGCTTTTTGCGGAGACTTAAGCGGTTTTTGTGCAGCAACTTCTTGATTTTTATTTTGTGCTTCGCATTCAGCCTTAATTTCAGCTAAATCCTTGTCTAAAGCACCAGCATACAAATTTATATCTGTTGTTTTTAATGTTTGAGTTGACGGCACTGCTGCTGGTGGTGAAAGCGGTTGTGCTTCCACCGGCGGCTGACTTTTTAGCTCGCGAAGTTTTTGAGACGCTTGATATTCTGCCTTAAGTTCAGCTAACAGCCGATCGATCGATTCCATAAATTAAACCCCTCTAAAAAAATGCTTCCCAGCAACCAGGCACAAATATAATCCCGCACAATTCGCCCCCTCAATCAATTATTGCATTCAGCAATACCTCAGTCAGAGTCATTCCTTCGATATCATCCATCGTCACAGTATCAACGATATCAAATTTAGCTCCGGCGCTTTGCAGTTCGTCATCCAATATCTTGAGAAACTTAGTAGCTTCGGGCGCATTCCCTACTTGAATAAAAGAAATCGCCAACTCTTCATCTCGATCGATCTTCCGCGAAGCCTCTATAATCGTTTTCATCACTTCTTTGCGATCGTCCGGTTCGCCATCCGTCACCACTAATATCGTTTCCCCATTTTGCTTAGTCTTACCGGAGGTTTTGCGGTGAAAATAACTGTTCAGAGCATCAACCAGCACCCCAGCTAAATTCGTAGTCCCCGAAGGTTCGTTTTCTTGGAATATTTGCACGACTTTTGCTGCTGTTACGTTGTCGTACCGTTTGAAGCGGCCCGAAAACACGTAAACTGTGATGCCGTCGGGGTCTAGTTCTTCGCATTTATTTGCCAGGGCGATCGTCGATTCTTGGATCAGCGCCCACCGACTTTTACCGCCAGGCTGGTCTTTGGTGTACATACTGCCGCTTTTGTCAATGATGATTGTATAATCCCGGTTCTGAAGCATCAGATTTTCCTGTTAATTAAGTTTTTTTTCAAACAAAATCAAAAGCAGCGAGCAGAAGCGGTTTAATCTTAGTTGCTCGCTGCGTTTTTTAGTTGATTTGCGATCGCAAATAGCAGAATTTAAGCTGTAACTAAAGCTTCTGTAAGCGGCTTCCAGCTAAAAACTCGATCGCCCCCCATCTCTACTGCTATTTTAACTCGCGGTTCTAGCGTCGGCAAAACAGTCAAATACTCAACTTCCTGACTCGACAAAACCTGCCCTTCAATAATCCACAGCACCAGTCCTTTTGCTTTTGGCGGCAAATTGTCTAATTGAGTTTTCAACATCGGCGGTAGGTAGTAGGTATAACCGACAGCCCCTTCATTGCCAGTAGTTTTCTTGCCCAAATGCGGAGGCCGCACCCCGTGAACCCCCGTCAAATACATCGCCAAATCGCCCAAGCCCCGCGCCGTAATCGTATAGGCACCATAGCCCGCAGCCCTCAGCCGCCGCAGGTAGCGGCCCTCAAATCCTCCCTCTAAAGGAACGTACAGGGCCAGGGACCCCGACTTTTCCAAATCCCGAATCATATCCGAACCAGTTGTAATCAGTCCCATAAATTTGTCTTGCCTGCAGTTTGAAATTTGGTCGATCGCACTCTTAGCGAGCTTGAAACATTATAAATCCTCAAGCTCAGGCAAAAAGTTTAGTCCAAGACGCATTCGGAATTAAGAAACCGGGTTTTTCAGCTCGATCGAAGGTTTTGGGCAAGTATTGTCCTGAAAAAACCCGGTTTCAGGTGACGGCACAACTCATAAAGTTATCCAGAACGGCCTTGACAAACCGCAAACACTTCATGTACTATTTTGAGTTGTCGCCGTAAGGGATACTGAGTAGCTTGCCGCTCAAGTCCTGGCGCAAAACAGCAAGACCGAGACAAAACTCGGAGATAGAACAGGTAAAAAACCTCGAATCTCAACCCTTGCAAAGCTTCCACAAGCTCGCTCCCAAATTTAAAACTCAAATTTTAAACACCGAGGAAAGCTGTTGGTTGATAACAGTTAATTGCAGGAACACTGAAATAAATGTTTCTGCACAAGAGCAAGCGGATTGACTTAAACCAAGCAATCCGAAACCTCTTGCGTAAATAAAAGGAAAAAAATCCGTGTCTGTAGGCATTCTTGGTACAAAACTAGGCATGACTCAAGTGTTTGACGCTGAAGGAAGAGCAATCCCCGTCACCGTCATACAAGCAGGGCCTTGTACAGTAACTCAAATCAAAACAAAACAAACTGACGGCTACGGTGCCGTTCAAGTTGGATACAGCGAAGTTAAACCAAAGGCTCTCAACAAGCCAGAATTGGGACACCTTGCCAAGTCGGGGGCGAATCCGTTGCGCCACTTGCACGAATACCGATTGGAAGACACCAGTTCCTTTGAATTAGGTCAAGAACTAAAAGCAGATACTTTTACGCCCGGACAGCTAGTAGATGTCATCGGTACCAGCATCGGTAAAGGTTTTGCAGGCTTTCAAAAACGCCACAACTTCAAACGCGGCCCGATGTCTCACGGTTCCAAAAATCACCGCGAACCCGGATCGATCGGACCTGGAACAACTCCGGGACGTGTCTATCCCGGAAAAAAAATGGCAGGAAGGATGGGCAACGTTCAAGTCACCGTCCGCAAACTCACAATTGTCCGGGTGGATACAGAGCAAAATCTGTTGCTAATCAAGGGAGCTGTTCCCGGAAAAGCCGGAGCCTTGGTCAATGTTGTGCCTGAGAAAAAAGTAGGACGTTAGTGAGCAGTCAGCAGTCATTAGTCATTAGTGAGCAGTCAGCAGTCATTAGTTGGCGGTTAGCAATCAGCAACAACTAAGAACTAAAAGCTGAAAACTAAGAGCTGAAAACTAAGAGCTAATAACAGACAACAGACAACTGCCCAAAAACAACTACCGACAGACAACTAAAAAACAGACCGAGGACAAAAAATATGGTTAATTGTGTAGTGCGAAATTGGCAAGGCGAAGAAGTTGGGGAAACAACTTTAGAGCTTCGTGTAGCCAAAGAAGAAAATGCGTCTCACGTGGTTCACAGGGCTCTGAGACGGCAAATGGCAAACGCCCGTCAAGGAAATGCTTGCACCAAAACTCGATCGGAAGTCAGAGGCGGCGGCCGCAAACCTTGGCGTCAAAAAGGTACAGGTCGAGCCAGAGCAGGCTCAATCCGTTCTCCGCTGTGGCGGGGCGGCGGTGTCATCTTCGGACCAAAACCGAGAGACTTTGAAATCAAGATGAACAAAAAGGAGCGCCGTCTCGCTTTGCGGACAGCATTCCAAAGTCGCACCGATGACATGATTGTGGTAGAAGAATTTGCAGAGCAATTTCCCAGACCCAAAAGCAAAGAACTGCTGAGCGCGATATCCCGCTGGGGCATCGAACCCGATACAAAAGTTCTGTTAATCTTGCCAGAACCGCAACTTAACGTCTACTTGTCAGGACGCAACATCGAATTAGTAAACGTCATTTTGGCAACTTCCCTAAATGTTTACGACGTTCTCGCCGCTGACAAAATTATCGTCACCTCTACAGCCATAGCAAAAATTCAGGAGATTTACGGTGAGTAAAATCGACCCCCGCGACTACGCAGATTTGATCCAGCGTCCGATTCTCACTGAGAAAGCTACCCGAATGATGGAATTAAATCAATTCACATTCGATGTAGCTCCCAAAGCGACCAAGCCTCAAATCAAAGCAGCAATCGAAGAGCTATTTAAGGTTAAAGTCATCGGCGTAAACACCCAAAACCCTCCGCGCAAAAAGCGCCGAGTTGGTAAATTCGTCGGCTTTAAACCGGGTTACAAGCGAGCCACAGTAACTCTGACCGACGGAGACTCGATCCGCAAACTGCTATTCCCAGAAGTTTAAAATTTAGTAATAGGTAATCGGCAATGGGTAGTCGCTAATCGGTAATCGGCAATTAAAAAGTATGAAAGATGAATTCGGACTTCACAACTTCTAATTACCAATTACCTTTTTCCCAATTACCAACTACCAATTATCAATTACCAATGACCAACTACCGATTACCAAATTATGGGCATTCGTTCTTACCGACCTTATACCTCCAGCACCCGAGAAAAAACGGTCTCGGACTTTGCTGAAATTACCACGTCAGAACCAGAAAAGTCTCTAACCAGCAACAAGCACACCAAACAAGGCCGCAACAACCGAGGCGTCATTACCTGCCGCCACCGGGGAGGCGGTCACAAACGGCTTTATAGAGACATCGACTTCCGTCGCGACAAACACAGCATTCCTGCTACCGTCAAGACGATCGAATATGACCCCAACCGCAACGCCCGCATCGCCCTCGTTTTTTATAAAGACGGCGAAAAACGGTACATCCTGCACCCGCTCAACTTAGCCGTCGGCACAGTAATTGTCTCAGGCCCCGACTCGCCGATCGAAATCGGCAACGCTCTCCCCCTGAAGAACATTCCCCTCGGTACCAGCATCCACAACGTCGAGCTAGTACCCGGAAAAGGCGGACAAATCGTCCGTTCCGCAGGCTCTAGCGCTCAGCTAATGGCAAAAGAAGGTAGCTACGTCACCCTCAAACTGCCCTCCGGCGAACAGCGCAAAGTCCGCGCCGACTGCTACGCCACCATCGGTCAAGTTGGCAACACAGACGCTAGAAACATCAGCCTCGGCAAAGCCGGCCGCACCCGCTGGAAAGGCCGCAGACCCACCGTTCGCGGTAGCGTCATGAACCCGGTAGACCACCCGCACGGCGGCGGCGAAGGCAGAGCGCCCATCGGGCGTTCTGGCCCTGTTACCCCTTGGGGCAAACCAGCATTGGGTGCCAAAACCCGCAAGAAAAACAAGCGCAGCGACGATTTAATCGTCCGTCGCCGCCGCAAATCTTCCAAGCGCGGCAAGGGCGGCAGACAAAGTTAGTCATCAGTCATCAGTCCGGAGTCATTAGTTTTTATTGATTGACAACTGACAGATGGCAGCAGATAACTGACAAATGACAACTGACTCACTAAAAAAACCATGTCTCGATCGCTAAAAAAAGGCCCTTTTGTCGCAGACCACCTGCTGACAAAAATTGAAAAGCTCAACGCCGAAAGCAAAAAACAAGTAATTAAAACTTGGTCGCGCTCTTCCACAATACTGCCCCAAATGGTAGGTCACACGATCGCAGTTCACAACGGCAGACAGCACGTCCCAGTCTACCTCACCGACCAAATGGTAGGTCACAAATTAGGAGAATTTGCTCCTACTCGCACCTTTAGAACTCACAGTGATAAAAAGGCAAAAAGATAGCGAAATTAGGTGACAGGTAATAGGTAATCGGACAAACTTTTTTCCAAATTACTAATTACCTTTTTCCCAATTGCAAATTACCTACTTACCCAAATCGAAATGGTTATAGATACCACATCCGAAATTAAGGCGATCGCCCGTTACATCAGAACTTCACCATTTAAAGTGCGCCGAGTTCTCGACCAAATTCGCGGCAAAAGCTATCAAGAAGCACTGATTCTCCTAGAATTCATGCCCTACCGCGCCTGCGAACCGATAGTTAAAGTTTTGCGATCGGCAGTAGCCAACGCCGAACACAACGCCGGACTCGACAAAACCAAGCTAGTAGTTTCTCAAGCTTACGCAGACCAAGGCCCAGTCCTCAAGCGCTTCAGACCCCGCGCTCAAGGTCGCGCCTACCAAATCCGCAAGCCGACTTGTCACATCACCGTAATAGTAGCTCCGCTCCTAGAGGACTAAACCAGGGAAAACGTAATAGGTAATAAACAGCTTAAAGTTGAAAAAATAGGTAATCGCCAATTACTTTACTTCAAGGAACGGAAATCAAGGAGTGGCAGACCGTTGTTTTTTACCTCTTCCTTCTCTCCCGACCACAACTAAAGTCTTGCTTCTTGCTTCTTCCTTCCCTATTACCAATTACCAATTAACTCATCAAATATTATGGGCCAAAAAATACATCCAATTGGTTTTCGTCTCGGCATTACCCAAGAGCACCGCTCTCGCTGGTTTGCTGACCCGAAAAACTATCCAGAATTGTTGGAAGAAGACTCCAAAATCCGCAACTACGTCCGCAAAACCCTCAGCAATGCTGGCATTTCCTCGGTAAGAATTGAACGGAAAGCCGATCAAATCGACCTAGAAGTGTTCACCGCCAGACCGGGCGTTGTCGTAGGCCGCGGCGGAGCCGGGATTGAAACTTTGCGCGTCGGTTTGCAGCAGCTACTCGGCAACAACCGCCAAATCCGCATCAACGTAATCGAAGTTCAGCGCGTAGACGCAGATGCCACGCTGATCGCAGAATATATTGCCCAGCAACTAGAACGGCGCGTATCCTTCCGCCGAGTCGTGCGCCAAGCAATCACCCGCGCCCAAAAAGTCGGCATCCAAGGCATCAAAATTCAAGTCAGCGGACGGCTCAACGGCGCAGAAATCGCCCGTACCGAATGGACGCGCGAAGGCAGAGTCCCGCTGCACACCCTGCGGGCCGACATCGACTACTCCTGCTGCACCGCTCAAACCATCTACGGTATTCTGGGTATTAAAGTTTGGGTTTTCAAAGGCGAAATTATTCCCGGACAAGAACAAGAATCTGCACCAAATGCAGCAGTACCCCGGACTAAACAAAAACGCCGCCGCCAGAACTTTGAAGATCGATCGAACGAAGGCTAACTAATTGTTAACTGTTAGTTGTCACTTGTTAAGTGTCAGTTGTTCCAAACCAACGAGCAATTAACAATCACCAATTACCAATTACCAATTACCAATTACCCAACTCCCAAAGCCATGTTAAGCCCTAAAAGAACAAAATTCCGCAAACAACAGCGCGGGCGAATGAGCGGTCAATCCACCCGCGGCAACACAGTTAGCTTTGGCGACTTCGCGCTCCAAGCGATCGAACCCGCCTGGATAACTTCCCGCCAAATAGAAGCCGGACGGCGCGCCATGACCCGCTATATCCGCCGGGGCGGCAAAATCTGGATTCGTATTTTCCCCGACAAACCAGTCACCCAGCGGGCAGCAGAAACCCGGATGGGTTCCGGTAAAGGCTCACCAGAATTTTGGGTTGCCGTCGTCAAACCCGGCCGGATCATGTTTGAAATTGGTGGCGTAAACGAAGAAACCGCCCGCGAAGCAATGCGTTTAGCATCCTTCAAATTACCAATCAAAACCAAGTTCATCACCCGCGAAGGAGACCAATCATAGCGACAATCGCCGCAGTAAAAGTAGGTCGGCATCCGTCATAATTTTAAATTGCTGTAGCCGTTTAAAATCTGGCCTACACAACTTTTTTTCCTGCGACTTTCAGTATCTAGACAATTAGGTCTTCACGCTATCCGATCGCTCACGATAAATCACACAACTATGTCTTTGACCAAAATTAAGGAAGCCAGAGAATTAAGCGATGCAGCAGTAGCAGAGCAAATTTTAGCCGTCAAGCGCCAACTAATGGAACTGCGGCTCCTGCAAGCTACCGGCCGCATGGAAAAGCCTCACCTGTTCAAGCACGCCAAACATCGGCTGGCTCAACTAATGACAGTTGAACGCGAACGCCAAATCGCAGCCGATGCCAAAGCTACAGCCGAAAAAGCCGCAGCCGTTGGAGCCGAACAGCCTGCTGCAACTGCAGCCAGCCCAGAGACAGAAGCAGCCGAGCCGGCGATCGCACAATAGTTCAAAAAAACTCAATTGCACAACAAAGATAGGTAGCTATGGCAGTTAAAGAACGAGTTGGCGTAGTAGTCAGCGACAAGATGGATAAAACCGTCGTGGTAGCGATCGAAAACCGCTCCTCCCACAGTAAGTACGGCAAAATCGTAGTCCGCACCAAGCGGTACAAAGTTCACGACGCAGAAAATCAGTGCAAACCAGGCGATCGCGTCCGCATCACTGAAACACGCCCCCTGAGCAAAACCAAACGCTGGACGGTTGCTGAGATTTTCGGGACAAAAAACGGCTGATGGCGATCGCCCGATCGCTCCTAGATTAACAATCAGTCACCAGTTAACAGTCACCAGTCAACAGTCAACAGTTAACACTTAACAGTTAACAGTCAACAATCACCATGATTCAACCCCAGACATACCTCAATGTCGCCGACAATAGCGGAGCCCGCAAACTCATGTGCATCCGCGTATTGGGAGGCGGCAACCGCCGCTACGGCGGAGTCGGCGATGTCATCATTGCCGTCGTCAAAGACGCCATCCCCAATATGGGCGTCAAAAAATCCGATGTCGTCAGAGCAGTCATTGTCAGAACCCGCAAATCCTTGCGTCGCGACAGCGGCATGAGCATTCGTTTTGACGACAACGCCGCCGTGATTATCAATCCAGAAGGCAACCCCAAAGGCACTCGCGTTTTCGGCCCCGTCGCCCGCGAATTGCGCGACAAAAACTTTACTAAAATCATTTCCTTAGCCCCGGAGGTACTTTAAAATGTACGGAAAAAAGGGTAAAGCAACTAGCGAACCGCAGCGCTACAAAATGCACGTCAAAACAGGCGACACCGTGCAAATAATTACTGGCAAAGAGAAAGGAAAAGTCGGAGTAATCTTAAAGACAGATCCTAAAGCCAGCAAAATAATTGTTAAAGGTGTAAACATCATAACCAAGCACGTCAAGCCCCAGCAAGAGGGAGAATCCGGGAAAATAGTCACCTTTGAGGCTCCCATTCACAGCTCAAATGTCATGCACTATTCCGAAAAAGAGAAAATCGCCAGCCGCGTTTGCTATACATTTAGCGAAGATGGTCGTAAACTGCGACAGCTCAAAAAAACCGGAGAAATTCTCGATAATTAGTCATCAGTCCTTAGTCCTTAGTCCTTAGTCCTTAGTCCTTAAAAGACAACTGACAACTGACAACTAACCACTGACAAAGAACAATTCCCTGACCAAGCCCAGGGACAGTCAACGAAACACAAAAACTATGCCGGACAAACTCAAAGTTCTTTATCAAGGAAAAATCGTTCCGAAACTGATGGATCAGTTTAAATATACTAATATCCATCAGGTGCCCAAACTCGTCAAAGTCACCGTGAACCGCGGTTTGGGAGAAGCATCTCAAAATGCTAAGGCACTAGATTCATCCATCAACGAAATTTCTATCATCACCGGACAAAAACCAGTGGTGACGCGGGCAAAAAAAGCCATCGCCGGCTTCAAAATCCGCAAAGGAGTACCCGTTGGCGTGATGGTGACGCTACGCGCCGATCGGATGTATGATTTTCTCGATCGGCTGATCAACCTCGCACTCCCCCGCATCCGCGACTTCCGCGGCATCAGCCCCAAAAGCTTCGACGGTCGCGGCAACTACAGCTTGGGTCTGAGAGAACAGCTCATTTTTCCAGAAATAGAATATGACAGCATCGATCAAATTCGAGGCATGGACATTTCAATCATCACCACAGCAAACACCGACGAAGAAGGACGCGCTTTGCTTAAAGAAATGGGAATGCCGTTCCGGGACAACTAAGCACTAGAGTAAGAAGCAAAAGATGGCAGCTAACGATACCATAGCAGATATGTTGACGCGCATTCGCAATTCTTGCATGGCGCGCCACCAAACAACACAAATTCCAGCTACAAAAATGACCCGTAGCATCGCCCAAGTCCTCAAAAACGAAGGCTTTATCAGCGAATTTGAAGAAACCGAACCCGAAGGGATAAAGCGACACTTAGTGCTTTCTCTCAAGTACAAAGGCAAAACTCGCAAGCCAATTATCACGGCACTCAAGCGAGTCAGCAAACCAGGACTGCGCGTTTACTCGAACCGGAAAGAATTGCCCAGAGTATTAGGCGGAATAGGCATTGCCATCATCTCCACCTCCAGCGGCATTATGACCGATAGAGAAGCTCGACGCCAAGGTTTGGGCGGTGAAGTGCTTTGTTATATTTGGTAGTCATTAAGTCATTAGTCATTAGTCGCTGGTCATTGGCAACAAACTAAAAAATCAATCACTAAGGACTAATAACTAAAGACTAATCATCAAGGACTAATAACTAAAAACAAAGGACAAAAAATTATGTCGCGAATTGGCAAGCGTCCGATTAGCATTCCCACCAAAGTTACCATCACCCTAGACGGTCAAAAAGTAGCCGTCAAAGGCCCAAAAGGTGAACTTTCCCGAGTGATACCAGCAGAAATCCTCATGGGACTCGAAGGCGAGACATTACTCGTTACCCGCCGAGACGAATCTCGCGTTGCCAGACAACTGCACGGCTTGTGCCGCACCCTAGTCGCTAACATGGTCGAAGGTGTATCAGAAGGTTTTGTGCGCCGTCTGGAAATTGTCGGCACAGGTTATCGGGCACAGGTTCAAGGACGGAACCTGATTTTAAACGTCGGTTACAGCAAACCCGTGGAAATGCCTCCTCCAGAAGGCATCACAATGGCAGTTGAAGGCAACACCAACGTGATTGTCTCCGGCATTGACAAAGAACTCGTAGGCAATACAGCAGCCCGCATCCGCGCGGTGCGTCCGCCTGAAGTCTACAAAGGTAAAGGAATTCGCTACAGCGGCGAAGTCATCCGGCGCAAAGCTGGTAAAACAGGCAAAACAGGTAAGAAGTAAACATGAAGCTTACTCGCAAAGAATCAGTCCACCGCAGACACCGCCGCGTACGGCGCAAGGTGTTCGGCACCGCCGAGCGTCCCAGATTAGCGGTATTTCGATCGGACCAGCACATCTACGCCCAAGTAATCGACGACACGGCACAGCACACTTTAGCTGCTGCGTCAACCCTCGATCCCGAATTGAAAACCGAACTCACTTCGGGAAACAACTGCAGCGCCAGCAGCAAAGTAGGTCAGTTGATTGCCAAACGCTGTTCCAGCGCCGGTATAGCCAAAGTTGTATTCGATCGCGGGGGCAACCTCTACCACGGTCGCGTTAAAGCCCTCGCAGAAGCAGCTCGCGAAGCCGGGTTAGACTTTTAGGAAGAAGGAAGAAGGAAGAAGGAAGAAGGAAGAAAGAAGCAATAAAATTCTTGATTCCTAATGGTTAATTCCTCATTGCAGACTACCAGTTACTAATCCTCAATTCCCCAAACAACAAAACTATGGCAGAACAAAAAGAACAGCGCACCAAGAAAAAAAGCAGCAGCAGCAACAACAAAGGACGCGAAAAAGAATCCGAATGGCAAGAACGGGTTGTTCAGATTCGCCGCGTTACTAAAGTAGTCAAAGGCGGTAAAAAACTCAGCTTCCGCGCCATAGTCATTATCGGCAACGAACGCGGTCAAGTTGGAGTGGGAGTCGGCAAAGCTAGCGACGTAATCGGTGCCGTTAAAAAAGGCGTCGCTGACGGTAAAAAGCACCTAATTGAAGTCCCCCTCACCAAAGCCAACTCCATCCCTCACCCCATCAACGGTGACGGCGGCGGAGCCAAAGTCATGATGCGTCCGGCCGCAGCCGGAACAGGCGTAATTGCAGGGGGAGCAGTGCGAACAGTTCTCGAACTAGCAGGAGTCCGCAACATCTTAGCCAAACAGCTAGGCTCCGGAAACCCGTTAAACAACGCCAGAGCAGCAGTCAACGCCCTCTCCACCCTCCGCACCTTGGCCGAAGTTGCTCAAGAACGCGGAATTCCAGTAGAAAACCTCTACGGTTAAGGACTAGGGAACGGGACGAATTGTCAGTTTTGAGTATTAAGTATTGAGTTTTGAATAAAAAATTTCATTTCTCAAAACTCAAAACTCAAAACTACCAATTACCAAATACCAAATACCAATTACCAAATACCAAAACTATGAGATTGCAAGACGCCCGACCAAAAGCGGGTTCCACAAAACGCCCGCGCCGCTTGGGCAGAGGTATTTCAGCCGGTCAAGGCGCGAGCTCCGGTAAAGGGATGCGCGGTCAAAAATCTAGAGCCGGCAGCGGCACCAGACCCGGTTTTGAAGGCGGTCAAAATCCTCTCTACCGCCGCCTGCCCAAGCTCAAAAGCTTCCCGATCGTGAACCGCAAAGAGTACACTACCATTAATGTAAGTAAATTAGCATCGCTGCCAGCAAACACAGAAGTTACTCTCACCTCCTTGATCGAAGCAAAAATTGTCACCACTGACGATGGGCCGCTGAAAATCTTAGGAGATGGCGAACTAAATGTGCCCCTGCAAGTGCGCGCCAAGGCTTTTACCGCAGGTGCTCGCACCAAAATTGAAGCCGCCGGCGGAAGTTGCGAATTAATTGCCTGAAGATTTGAGGTTTGAGAAAATGTCCAAATCTCAAATCCTCAAGCTTGCTATCAGAAAATGATTTAGTCGAAAATCCCAAATCTAAAATCCCAAATCATAACTATGGACGTTAGTAGAGAAAAAGCGCCAACTGCACAAGAGACGTTCATGCAGATGGCTCAAGCTGCAGGTTTGCGGGGCCGCATCCTCGTAACCCTTGGCTTATTGATTTTAGTGCGTCTGGGTGTCCACTTGCCAGTCCCCGGTATCGATCGAGTTGCCTTTGCCCAAAACGTCCAAAACAGCCCTTTAATTGGCTTTCTGGACTTGTTTTCAGGAGGCGGCCTGTCAGCTCTGGGGATTTTTGCCTTGGGCATTTTGCCCTACATTAATGCTTCAATTATCGTGCAACTTCTAACCGCGGCTCTGCCGAGTTTAGAAGACTTGCAGAAAAATGAAGGAGAAGCTGGGCGGCGCAAGATATCTCAAATTACTCGGTACGTTTCTTTGGGCTGGGCAATTCTGCAAAGCATTGGCATTGCGATTTGGGTCAGCCCTTTTGCTCAAGCTCCAGCGCCTTTATTCATAGCACAAACTGCTTTGGCCCTGACTGCTGGGTCGATGTTTGTCATGTGGATATCGGAATTGGTGACGGAGCGAGGTATCGGGAACGGAGCGTCGCTGCTGATATTTATCAACATTGTGTCGGTTTTGCCCCGTTCTTTGGGACAAACTTTTGAATTGGCCCAAAGTGGCGACAACGCGATTGTCGGCCGCGTAATTGTGCTGCTCCTGGTATTTTTGGTGACGATTGTCGGGATTGTTTTTGTTCAGGAAGGTACTCGCCGGATTCCGATTATTTCGGCCCGCCGCCAAGTCGGCCGCAAGGTTTATCGGGAGAGTCGCAGCTATCTGCCCCTGCGCTTGAATCAAGGCGGAGTGATGCCGATTATTTTTGCATCTTCGGTGTTGATTGTGCCTTCTTTCCTCGCTCAGTCTCTAAATAACCCATTTTTAGTGCAAGTCGCTAATGTCTTGAGTCCTAACGGCCCTGCGCCTTGGGCTTACGCGCTGTTTTATCTGACTTTGATTCTGTTCTTCAGCTATTTCTACGCTTCGTTGATTGTCAACCCTGTAGATATGTCTCAGAACTTGAAGAAAATGGGTGCCAGTATTCCTGGCATTCGTCCCGGTCAGAAAACCAGCGATTATGTGGAGAAGGTTTTGAACCGTTTGACTTTCTTGGGCGCGATATTTCTCGGTCTGGTGGCAATTGTACCAACGGCTGTAGAAAGTGCGATCGGAGTGCAAACTTTTAGAGGTTTTGGCGCAACTTCCCTGCTCATTCTAGTAGGTGTGGCGATCGAAACTGCTAAGCAAATTCAAACTTACGTCATCTCCCAACGATATGAAGGAATGGTGAAGTAATCGCAATGCAACTGATCTTTATGGGGCCTCCAGGGGCGGGAAAGGGAACTCAGGCTCAGCTTTTAGCCGCTCTCTGGAAAATACCCCACATTTCTACTGGTGACATCCTCCGCGCCTGCGTGGTGGCAAAAACAGCCTTGGGCCTACAGGCGAAAGCCTACATGGATGCTGGTGAGTTGGTTCCCGACCAGTTATTGATGGATATCATACAAGAACGCATGGATCAACCAGATGCAACTGCCGGCTGGATTCTGGACGGCTTTCCCCGCACTGTCGCACAGGCAGCGTTTTTTGACACACTACTCTGTGATATTGGTACTGGGGGTAAGTCTGGTAAGGACTGCGATATCAGAGCTGTCAATTTGGACGTACCTGATAATGTTTTGGTGACTCGCCTGCTGTCGCGGGGCCGTCAAGATGACAATGAGGAGACGATCCGCCGCCGGTTGCAAGTTTATCGCGAACAAACTGAGCCTTTGATTGAGTTTTACAGCGACCGCGAACAGTTAGTTGCGGTTGATGGCGACCGCGACATGGAATTAGTCACGGCAGAACTGCAACAAGCTCTGTCTGGCGACTCTTGAACCCTCTCAACAGAGCTTGTTACTCACCAAATTTTGCTAAGATATGTTAACTAGGAGCTTTTTGTGCGATCGGGTTTTGTGAGGGTTGCTAGAAACAGGATTGAACTCGATACTAATTGCCACAACTTTACTCGAGTAAAGCTAAAGCAATCGAGAAAGTTGAGTCTTTAAGTCGATCGAGTCGCCCGAATAATTGCCCCCCTTCCCGTTTGACGGGTCCAAAACAGATACAATTCCCGGACAATCGCGGCAGTGATTCCCAAATGTTAGAGGAAAGTTCAAACTCTCAGATTTATTTTTTGAGTCGATTCTTCAATCTAAAATTCTTTAATTCTTCGATCGACTGACTCCTACGAGTAAATCGGTTTTGAGGCAAACAGCGGGACACTCCTAGTTAATCAAATGTAGAGTTGAGGTAAATACCAAATTGTCTAAGCAAGATTTAATTGAAATGGAAGGGACAGTGACGGAATCCCTTCCCAATGCGATGTTTCGCGTTGACCTAGATAATGGGTTTAACGTGCTAGCTCACATTTCCGGCAAGATCCGTCGCAACTATATCAAGATTTTGCCTGGCGATCGCGTCAAAGTCGAATTAACTCCCTACGACTTGACCAAAGGCAGAATTACCTATCGCCTTCGGAAAAAATAGGCTTAGATAAAACTTTCTAAAAACTAATTCTAAGTTTAATTAGAGAGAATTTGGTAAAAAGCTTCAAATTCATGATATAATGCTACGTTTGTAGTGTTGGCGAGAAGGGCGCCAACAATCCACCAATGTACTGGGCCAAGTCACTGCTACGCCGTCAAATTATCGATCGCCCACATTTTTGTGCAAGCGAACTTTACCCCAGCAAGTGGGAGTAGGTGCAAGCGGGGCCCTTCATGAAACAACCCGTACTTTAATACAATTTAATCGAGGAGAGGTCTACACCTTGCCCAGCCTCTCCTCCCACCGCTCTACAGACCAGCGTGCCTGAGATCCGGTAGAGCGGGGTTCTCCAGGCAGGAAGAAAGATGAAAGTTCGAGCATCTGTCAAAAAAATTTGTGAGAAATGTCGCGTCATCCGCCGTCGCGGTCGAGTGATGGTGATATGCACTAACCCGAAACACAAACAGCGCCAAGGTTAGAAAACAGAAAGAGTGGGAACTGCACGCAAGTGCTGCCTCATTCAACATTGTAGCCAAACAGGAAAATTAGGGAGACAAAAAGTGTGGCACGGATTGCCGGGGTAGACCTTCCACGCGATAAGCGCGTCGAAATAGGTCTGACATACATTTTCGGAATAGGCCTGTCGCGGGCCCAAGAAATTATCGCTGCAACAGGCGTAAATCCTGACACTCGCGTCAAGGATTTAACAGAAACGGACGTGACTGCTCTGCGGGCTCACGTAGAAAGCAACTACCAAATCGAAGGAGACCTCCGGCGCTGGGAGTCAATGAACATCAAGCGCCTGATGGATATCGGGACTTACCGGGGTAGGCGCCACCGTCTGGGTCTGCCGGTGCGGGGCCAGCGAACCCGTACCAACGCCAGAACCCGTCGCGGCGTTCGGCGAACAGTGGCGGGCAAGAAAAAGGCACCTTCCAAGAAGTAACTTCTTTTTGGAAAAACTACGCTGGGGGCTGCTGGCTCCTAGCGCTTCGGGACATTAGTTGAGAGAAACGTTAAAGAGACTAATATGGCGCGACAACAAACAGGCAAGAAATCTGGTGCAAAAAAGCAGAAACGGAATGTACCCAATGGGGTAGGCTACATCCAGTCTACCTTCAACAACACGATTGTGACTATTACCGACCTTAACGGCGAAGTAATATCTTGGGCATCGGCAGGTTCCAGCGGTTTTAAAGGAGCGAAGAAAGGGACTCCCTTTGCAGCTCAAACAGCAGCAGAAAGTGCAGCCCGCAGAGCTAACGACCAAGGAATGCGGCAAATCGAAGTAATGGTGAGCGGGCCCGGAGCAGGGCGAGAAACTGCTATTCGGGCCCTGCAAGGGGCGGGACTGGAAATTACCCTGATTAGAGATGTTACTCCAATTCCTCACAACGGCTGTCGCCCTCCCAAGCGGCGTAGAGTCTAAAACGATTTGAGATTTTAGATTTTAGATTTTGGATCGTGGTTAACTGCTTAAAGTCAAAAACTAATGGTTCTAACTGTTGCCCCGTCCATCCAAAATCCGAAATCCGTTCAGGGGTATGCTCTGCAATCTAAAATCCCAAATCAAAAATCCAAAGTGGAAAAGGGAGGTCACTCCGTGGCGCAGTTTCAAATTGAATGTATAGAGTCTAACACTGACAAAGACCGCAGTCAGTACGGAAAGTTTGTCTTGGAGCCGCTCGCGCGCGGTCAGGGAACAACTGTCGGGAATGCGCTTCGGCGAGTTCTGCTGTCAAACCTGGAAGGAACTGCAGTAACTTCAGTCCGCATCGCGGGCGTCAATCACGAGTTTGCTACGATCGAAGGGGTACGCGAGGATGTTCTAGAAATTCTCCTGAACATGAAAGAGGTCGTCCTCAAAACTCATTCTCAGCAGCCGCAAATTGGCAGGTTGCGGATTGAGGGGCCTGTGACTGTGACTGCCGATCGATTCGATTTGCCCTCTGAGGTGGAATTGATCGATAAATCGCAGTATATTGCAACTCTCTCCCCCGGCTCTGTTCTGGAAATGGAATTCAGAATCGAAAAAGGCATCGGATACCGCGCAGTAGACCGCAGTCGCGATGATGGGTCGGCTTTGGATTTTCTCCAAATTGACGCCATCTTTATGCCGATTCGCAAAGTCAACTACAGCGTTGAAGATGCTCGGGTAGGTGGGACGGTCGAGAAAGACCGGCTGATTATGGAAATCTGGACAGACGGCAGCGTCACTCCTCAAGAAGCTCTGAGTCAATCTGCCCACATCCTGGTAGATTTATTTGCACCTCTCAAAGACATCACCCACGATTCTCTCAAACCAGAGTATCCAGGTGAGGCAGATCCTACAAGCCAAATTCCGATCGAAGAATTGCAGTTGTCAGTCCGGGCTTACAACTGTCTCAAGCGAGCTCAGATCAACTCAGTGGCTGACTTATTGGATTATACCCAAGAAGACTTGCTCGAAATCAAAAACTTCGGACAGAAGTCCGCTGAAGAAGTGATTGAAGCTTTACAAAAACGCTTGGGCATTACCTTACCACAGGAAAAATCAGCTAAAAGTTAATCAAAGGGTAATGGGTAATGGGTCATGGCAATTGGCAGCAGGCTCAAAAATGAAAAAACTTTTTCACGGGTAGCCAATTACTAATTACCAATTACCAATTACCAATTACCAATTACCAATTACCAATTACCAACTACTATGCGTCACCGCTGCCGCGTTCCCCAACTAAACAAACCGGCTGACCAGCGCCGCGCCCTACTGCGCTCGCTGACCACCGAATTAATCCGCCACGGTAAAATCACTACCACTCTCGCCCGCGCCAAAGCGCTGCGTTCAGAGGCTGACAGGATGATTACCCTGGCCAAAGATGGTTCCTTGGCCGCTCGCCGCCAAGCTATGGGCTATATCTACGACAAACAGTTAGTACACGCCTTGTTTGAAGCAGCAGCAGAACGGTACGGCTCGCGCAACGGGGGCTACACCCGCGTCGTGCGAACTGTCCCCCGTCAAGGAGATAATTCCGAAATGGCGATCGTCGAACTGGTTTAATGCAATTTTGGGTTGGATATTTTTGATTTATGACTGAAAATCCCAAATCGGAAATCGACAACCCCAAATCGATGCAGCGCGTTGCTCTGGTGATCCAATACCTCGGTACCAACTTTCACGGTTGGCAGCGACAGCCGAACCAGCGTACAGTACAAGAAGAAATTGAAACAGCAATATCGACTGTTCTGGAGCGCCCGGTCACGCTGCACGCTGCCGGGAGAACGGATGCGGGAGTTCACGCCGCTGCTCAAGTAGCCCATTTTGATGCCTGCGGCCCAATTCCGGCTCACCGCTGGGCAAGCGTTCTCAACTCTCGACTGGCAAAAGATATTTTAATTCGAGCTTCCGCAAAGGTGGAACCTACCTGGCACGCTCGGTTCTCAGCCAGTTGGCGGCGCTATCGCTACACCCTTTATACAGACCCGATCCCGAATTTGTTTGTGCGTCCTTTTGCTTGGCATTACTATCACGCGCCTGTGGATGAATCTTTGATTCAAGCAGCAATGGCACCGCTAGTCGGGCGGCACCATTTAGCAGCTTTCCACCGGGCGGGATCTGCCCGCCCCCATTCCTGGGTGGACGTGCAAGCGGCAGAGTGTCACCGTTCTGGGCCTGTTATCTATATTGAGGTTCAGGCGAGCGGGTTTCTGTACGGGATGATGCGGCTGCTGGTGGGGTTGCTGGTGCAGGTGGGTCGCGGCTCCAGGCCGATCGACAATTTTACAGATATCTGGGTCAACGAACGCCGAGAAATGGTAAAATATGCCGCTCCCGCTCAAGGTTTGTGCCTGCTGCGAGTTGGCTATCAAGACTTTCCCTTTTCTCAAGATGTCTGGTACGACACTCAGCCAAAATTAGTCATTAGTCAGTAGTTATTAGTTATTGGTTATTGGTTATTGGTTATTGGTTATTGGCAACAACTAACAACTAACAATCAACAAATAACAACCAACAAATAACAACCAACAAATAACAAATAACAACTGCTTTCCTGACAACTGACAACTAACAACTGACAACTAACAATGAACAAAAGTTACGTTCCTACTCAAGACTCCCTAGAGCACAAGTGGTACGTGGTCGATGCCGCCGACCAACGGCTCGGTCGTCTGGCAACTGAAGTTGCCACGTACCTCCGGGGAAAACACAAACCCACTTACACTCCTTCAATGGATACCGGCGATTTTGTAATAGTCATCAATGCTGAAAAAATCGCTGTTACTGGCAAAAAACGCACCCAGAAGATCTACCGCCGCCACTCTGGCAGACCGGGCGGCATGAAAACAGAAACTTTTGCCAAATTGCAAGCACGTTTGCCAGAAAGAATTGTCGAAGAAGCTATTCGGGGAATGCTGCCTCACACTTCTCTCGGCAGACAATTGTTTACTAAGCTGAAAGTGTACGCTGGCCCCAACCATCCGCACCAAGCTCAAAAACCAGAAGAATTAATTGTTCGCACGATTCCCGGAGGAAATGAGTAATGCAAGCAACAGATACCGGCCGCGCCGTGTACTGGGGTACCGGTCGCCGCAAGCGTTCCGTAGCGCGGGTACGTTTGGTTCCCGGCACTGGCACGCTGACTGTCAACGGTAAAGAAGGGGATTTGTACCTGCAATTCAACCCAACTTATTTGGCTCTGGCTAAGGCTCCTTTGGAAACTTTGGGTCTGGAAAATGAGTACGATATTTTGGTAAAAGTCGAAGGCGGTGGCTTGACAGGTCAGGCTGACTCGATTCGCTTGGGTGTCGCTAGAGCACTTTGTCAATTAGACCCGGACAACCGCAAGCCTCTGAAGACTGAGGGCTATTTGACTCGCGACCCGCGGGCAAAAGAGCGGAAAAAGTACGGTTTGCGGAAAGCTCGGAAGGCTCCTCAATACTCGAAGCGGTAATCGAGCAAAGAAGGAAGAAGGAAGAAGGAAGAGGGAAGAAGGAACAATTATCCAGATTCCATCCTTCTTTTTTTCAAGGTCTATTTCTGATTCCTGATTCGCGCTTTCGCAGCCAACGATTGCGGAAAATTCCTGCTGTTGTTGGTAGGTAAGTCCGATGACAGCTAAAATGGTTGTAAAGTCAAAAATTAGAGAGTAAAAAAAATGGCGAAAGCTGGTATTCACCCTGAGTGGTATCCGGAAGCTCAGGTTTATTGCAACGGGGAACACGTGATGACGGTTGGCTCGACTAGACCAAAACTGCAAGTTGATGTTTGGTCAGGAAATCATCCTTTTTATACTGGCACTCAGAAGACTATTGATACTGAAGGTCGTATAGAACGCTTTAGGCGGAAATATGGGATGACAGATGTGGAAATGCCCAAGGTAGATGCTTCCTCTGAACCTCTGAAAATGGAAGACTCGAAAGCAGATGCTGCTAAGGCTGCTGCGAAAGGCAAAAAGAAGAAGTAGCCGGAGTGTCATTTGTCCGCAGTTTGTTGAGAGTAGTTTTTGCTACCGACAACTTACCGCCCTCGGATTTGAGATTTTAGATGGAAGATTTGCTATGCAGACAGTTAAGTTCGATCGACATTCTATCCTAACTGCTCTTCAAATCTAAAATCTAAAATCTCAACTCTAAAATCGATAATTTGTTGAGAGTAGTTTTTGGTACGGACAAATTATCGCCCTGGAATTTGAGATTTTAGATGGAAGATTAGCTATTTGACCGTTGAGTGCGATCGATATTTTATCGCAATTTATCTTCCAATCTAAAACCTCAAATCTAAAATCTAAAATCGATTGACGGAGGACAACTGACAGTGGCTGAATCTTATTTGCTGGATAAATTGAAGTCGGTAGAGCAAACTTTTAATGAGTTGACTCGCCGCATGGCTGACCCGGATGTTGCTAGAGATAATTATGAGTTTCAACGGGTGGCAAAAGCTCGATCGTCCTTGGAGGAAGTGGTCGATACTTTTGCTCTGTGGAAAACCGCGACTGATGATTTAGCGGGGGCGCGACAAGTGCTCAAGGAAGCTGCGGGCGATCGGGAAATGCAAGAAATGGCCGCCCTAGAAGTTGAGGAACTTGAGTCTAAATTAGAAAATTTGGAAGCTCGCTTGAAGGTTTTGCTGCTTCCCCGCGATCCGAACGACGACAAGAATATTATGCTGGAAATTCGGGCGGGTACTGGCGGAGATGAGGCCAGTATTTGGGCGGGAGATTTGTTGCGACTGTACACCCGTTACGCTCAAACTCAAGGCTGGGATGTGAAGTTGGTGAGCGAGTCACTGGCTGAGATGGGCGGGTTTAAAGAGGTGATTCTGGAAATTGTGGGCGATAGCGTTTATAGCAAGCTGAAGTTTGAGGCTGGGGTGCACCGGGTACAGCGGGTGCCGGTAACTGAGGCGGGCGGCAGGATTCATACTTCGACGGCGACTGTGGCTGTGATGCCGGAGGTGGATGATGTGGAGATTCACATCGATCCGAAGGATATTGAGATGAGTACGGCTCGATCGGGCGGTGCTGGCGGTCAAAATGTGAACAAGGTGGAAACTGCGGCGGATTTGTTTCACAAGCCGACGGGGATTCGGATTTTCTGTACTCAGGAGCGCAGCCAGTTGCAGAATAAGGAGCGGGCGATGCAGATTTTGCGGGCTAAGCTCTACGAGATCAAGTTGCAGGAACAGCAGGATGAGGTGAAGTCCCGGCGTTTGGCTCAGGTTGGTACTGGTTCGCGATCGGAAAAAATTCGCACTTACAACTATAAGGACAATCGGGCTACCGACCACCGTTTGGGGGAGAATTTTTCGCTCAATACTGTCTTGGAAGGGGATATTGAGGAGATTATTCAGACTTGTATTTCTCAGGATCAGCAGGAACGTTTGGTCGAGTTGGCTGCTTCTACTAATTGATTGAGTGATGGGGAATTAGGCACATTGTTGGGTGTGTCTTTGTTCTGTGATGGCTCGGCGGATGTGGTGGAGCAGGGCTTCCCAAATTGCATCGGCGCTTTGAACGGGATACTTGAAATGTTCGAGGTCGTATTGTACTATAATTTCTAGAGGTGCTAGGGTTTGCTGGTTTCTACAACTGGCAATTGTGGCGATCGTCTCTTGCTCCCACCGGGAAAACAGTCTGTAGCTGAAAAAGGAACTGCATTTTTGTCCTTTCTTGTTCAGGTAAACGACTATTACTTGATGTTGTTTGGGATAAACTTTGACTATCCGGTTGACGGGCATTTTCAGGGCTTCGGCGGCTTCTGTTTTGGAGATTTGCCAGCGCTGGGGTTTGAGCCAACCGGAGGCTGTAAGGCTTTGACGGGTGTTGCGTGTCTTGCGAGTCATTTTTAGGCCCCCCGACCTGCTACAAATACAATTACGATTTCAAAAGTATTTACACTCTAACTGGTAAACTTTTTGCTGTCAAGCAAGAAAGACAGATTTTTTGGTAGATAAGTAAACTAGGAGTTGTGTTGATCTGGTGACTAATACTGTGGACGCAGAAGCTAGGAAGAAACTGAGCGAAGTTGTTAAGCTAGCCCGTGGCGATCTGAGTTTTAGCGCTTTTGGTAGGCTATTGGGAGTCTCTGGGTCTGCTGTTCAGTATTGGGAAAAAGGCCAGGTACTCCCGGATACGAAAAATTTGACTCAGATTGCGGCAAAAGCGGGCTTTACAATGGAAGAGTTGATGGCTCATCTCGAAGGTAAGCCAATGCCGGAACCTGTCAATACCAACGAGCTGCTGAAGAAAATTCAATGTATGCCACTGAGTGACTTAGCAGTGATTGTCCGAGCTGGTATGGAGCGACTGGCTGCTGCTGTAGCTTCTGGGAAGTATGGTTGATGCAGATAGACCAGTTTACTCGTAGGTACGATCGAGTAGCTTTTAAGTCGTGAACATCCAAAATAGACAAAAACTTAGCGAAATCATCAAAACGGCGCGCGGAACAATGAGTCAACGAGCGTTTGGTAAGCTTTTAGGCGTTTCTGCGACTGCTGTTCAGCTTTGGGAAAGGGGCGATACGGTTCCAGAGACGGAAAACTTGGCTAAAATTGCTGCGAGAGCTGGTTATTCGCTGGAAGAGTTTCTCAGCTTTTTAGACGGCAATCCAGTCTCGCAACCACCAGAAATTAACGATATTGTCAAAAAAATTCAGTTTTTGCCTCTGAGTCAGGTGGCGCTAATTGGCAAGGCTGTAGCGGATAGATTCGCTGCGTCGGCTGAGGCTGCTGGGGAATGAGTTAGAGTCGATCGCCCGTTTTGCGAAGTAGAGTTCGATCGCCCTTATCAGAAAACCTCTCCCTCTATCCCTGACTCAATATGTCTAAAAACTCTTGGACAATGCGATCGGGTTCTTCGCGACATCTTTGGGCGTCGCAATAGTGGATGGTGAAGATGCCGTGGGATGCAAAGATGCGATCGCGCGTTTCATCTTTTTCTGTGTCGGGATGCCATATTTCCAGAATTCCCCATTTGCCTTGGTGAAATATGAGGAAATCTGGTTCTTGGTTTTGTCTACCTGCGGGTGTGGTGAGGCGGGCTTTGGAGTTGGGGAAGAATAGGGTGTTTGTGCGATCGAGCGCTTCGGCAATTTTTACTTGTTCTTCGCAGTGAAAGCGCAGATCGTTCCATTGATAAATCCGTTCTTTTATGCTCGACAAAATTCCCTGGTTATGTGCGTCTTCAGCCTTGATAATTTCATCTGATACTGTATGATAATCAGATAGAATTGCACCGTGTAAATCTGCTGACGAATCAGATTCACTTAAGTTTGCGAAGGATAGTCGGGCTCCGGTTAAATTAGCACCGCTGAGGTTAACTCCAATAACTTGAGTTCGATGTAAAGTCACTTGATTTCGTCGCAAGTATCGCTTAAAAACAGAGCGTAAATTATTTTTTTTTACTTTTTCATCAAAAGCCTCTGAGAGTTGTTTCCAGAGTTTAGCCGCCAGTGCTTTGATGTATTCATCATTATATTGAGAGAGTTGAGAAATTTCCTCATAGGAATGTCTGCCTTCCCAGCATTGTCTGAAGATGAGTTCTTGCACGTCGTTTAAGCCTTCGCCATCGAGGAGAGTTTCGGCGATCGCGATTGCTTCATCAACGGTCATGGCTTAAGTTTCCTTAAAGTATATATTTGGTGAAGTTTTGACAATAGGAGGCGATGTTTTAGGAATTAAGGCTGATGTTCATTCAACCAATTGGTTAAATCTGAGGCTGATGAAAAATCCAGCAGCGCCTCTCCTAAATCCTCTAATTCTTCTACGGATAAAGTCTGAATTTGCTCGGTTGTTTCAGGTGCGATCGCACCAATCCGTCGAGTCAACTGGCGAGTGACGAACGACAGCGCCTCATTTTTCCTGCCTTCTTTGAGACCTTCTTCGAGGCGATCTTCGCGAATTTCTTGGTATCACAGACCCGCGCATAGTTTCCTTCCTAAATAGTTGTCTGATTAAGTCTTTTTCAAATCTCAAACCTGCGAGCACTTGGGTACAAGCGAGTAAATCCGCTTGTTGGGTAGGTTCTTCTATTGTAGCAATCACAGTAGCGATTTGCTCTAACAAAGTTCGAGGCGAGTTGGTTTGAGATAGTGTCGCCAGCGGGAGCAAGCCGGGGACGGACAGCAGTAAAGCAGGGTCTTGCTCCCACAAGCGGATAACTCGATATCCGTGTCGGGTGTTCGCGTCTGTGTACTCGGATACAAAAACTTGTTCTGAGGCTGTTTGCTGCAAAAAGATTACTACTTGATTGATGGAACAGGAGTATTGCCGTTTCAGCCTGACGTAGTAGTCTAGCATTCTGAAGGCGATCGGCGGGTCGGAGTAGGGTCGGGTTTCAAATTCCAGATGCAGGATTTGGTTATCCGTTTGCAGGAAAACGAGAGAATCGGCTCGGATGGGCTCTTGAATTAATTCGGTTTTGAGTACCTGAACGTCGGTGGGTTCGTCAATTGGTAGCAGCCAGCTCACGAAGGCGGCGGGGAATTTTTCTGCTAGATATTTGCAGGTGTTGTCGTAGGCCAAGAAAGTTGGGTGGTGAGAGGGGTGATTTAGAAGAGTTTAACCCTAGGGGCATCTATCTGAGAGGAGATTTTTGGGGAATTTGGGGAAAGTCCTTACTTTTTATCACTTTTTATCACTTTTTATCACTGACAAAGCTGAACTTGACTCCTTAAAATACTCAAATGCCAGCAGATGGCTCGCGTTTATGTTTACAAATTACCCTAATAGAGGAGTTGACAAAAGTGAGTTTACCATACAACCTTGTCGAGGCAATTCGGAATATTATGGCTACTTTGGCTTTGGCTCAAGGAATTTTATCGCCCTCACAGGTTTCTGATATTCCCAACTCGACAATAATCGCTCAATTTGAAGAGCAAATCGGAATAGCAGACCAGGAAGAAAGAGAGAAAGTAGAAAGAGAACTAAAAAAAGTAAAATCCAATCAATCGACCATGCTAGAGATAGCCAAAGAAACAGGATACGGTAGCGGTGATTATGGCGGATAAATCAATTTTAATTGATTTTTACCAGTAGAAACAACCATAAGGGGGATTGAGTTACAATCCCCCGCTACACTTACCAAAGGATAACTATCAATGTGGATTTTGATTTTAATTGTGTTGGCTGTAGTTGCCTACTTCGTAATGTCACAGGCATCAAGCAGCAATCAATCTAGCAAGGCATCAAGTAGGACTAAAGCCAGTCAAGTTGATTATTCAAATCTTGAAGTATCACTTGACAGCAGCGCGAATACTTACTCTAACTACACACGCCTTCGCGATCTACTAGCGGAGGGAAAATGGAGAGAAGCTGATGAAGAAACAGGGAAGATAATATTCAGCGTAGGAAATTACACCTATGGTGAAATCGGTATCACTACAGCAACTCACGAAACCACCCCTTGTAAAGACCTTTCAACGATCGATCGACTTTGGCTTAAATATAGCAATGGTCGCTTTGGGTTTAGTGTACAAAGGCGAATTATTTTAGGAATACGAGAGGATGCACTATTTATTCTGCTTTGCAAACCCAGTGAAAGAAAAGGAAATTCCTTGGAGGAGATGAATAAAATGATCGCATTACAAAATAATTTTCATAAACTCATAGGATGGTACATTCCTCATAAAGACGGCGGTGGCGATGTAAAAAAATATAACGATCTTACTTTTTCAATCCATGCTCCCTATGGACATCTTCCCACAGCTTATTGGCAGACTGGAGAGTATGATGAGTCATGGAAAACTAAAAATGTGAATCATTTTATCTTACCACATTTCTTGAATAAGTTGTCCGTTTGTGGTATTGCTCTATAGTCAAAATCCCAGTTACCTAAACTTGTTTACACACTTGTATAGAAATGGGATTGAGTTACGATCGCCCTTTCACTCCTAAAAGCGATCGCACCTTCTCACCCCCACCTTTCTACAACCTTCTCACATCGCCTGTTTTAAAAGTTTGTTAAGTGCGCTCGCGATTAAAAAATAAGAAAAAGGGCGATCAATCGATCGCCCTTTCTTCCATATTAAAAAACCAGATAGAAAGAGGTGATCGCATAAACTAGCATTTTCAATAAACCTCATCATGGCTACCAATATCAAGCAAGAGAATTTCCTCATCTCCTGACTCTGGATTCTCAACAAAATTAAATACAATCCGACAGTCATACTCCACAGAACAAGCCCAAGAGCCGGCTAACTGACCTTTGAGTTTGTGTGTTTGCAGTGATGGCTCGAAAGAGTTTTCTGCCAAAAGTCTTAAAATAGCTTCAACTTTGGGCTGTAGTTCCGGGTGTTTGCGGATGAGGGCTTTGTAAGCACGTTTAAAGGATTGAGCAAAGGTGATAAGTTTCAACGGTTTAGCTCCGCGATCGCTTCATTAACTGTACCTCGAAAGACCTTTCCAGATTGATAGTCTTGTTTTCCTTGTGCAATGTTAGCAGCAATTTCGGTGCGACGGCGATCGCTAAGTCTTCGGTGCATGATGACAAGTAAAGCAGTTTGTTCGTCTATAGACAAGGTTTCGATCTCGTCTAAAATACTGTCAAATGTTGAGGTTTGCATGGTGAGTTAGGTTTTGTGAGGATGATGGCTGTCTTATTTTACTTGAGTTTAAGGGAATTTGCTGAAGGCGATCGCACCTCCGATCGCCTGCTTTAAAGGTTTTTAAAGTTCGATCGCCCTTAACCAATAAGAAAAAGCGCGATCGCTCAATCGTCCCTTAAAGCCGACAGTGTTAAGGAATGAAAATCCGACCAACTCCTATATAGTTTTCGATGTAAAGTACAATCTCAATCAAGCGATCGACATATTGCTCCCGGTAGTCACGCTCAGCCACTCGATCGATGTTTCCAATAGTAACAACAGGTAGCGAAGTTGGTGAACTTTCTTCGCGAATAACTTGCTCTAACGAATCTGTTCCTTTCATACTGCGATTTGCTGTCAGCAGAATCATCTGGTTGTCTTGAGCAAATCGCCAAACAATTCGATCGCTACTGTTAATTGGTAACTGAACTTCTTCAAAAATCACGAAGCGAATCGATAGTAAATCAACCCAACCTCCGGCAGTTATGCTGCCAAAAAGCATGAGAGCTTGCCCCTCAATATTGTGGTAAATTATAAAAACCATCAGCTTTATACAGCAAGTCTGGCTTTTCTTGCCTGAAGTTTTGTCCAAGCTGCCTGTCGATCGGGCTTTGGCGGCATTCCTGCAATCTGAGCGAGTCAATCGCGATTGCGATCTTCCCAATACTGCCGGATTTCTTCTGCCTGTTGCAAAACAATTTGATACTCTGCTTCTACTTCAGTACGATTTGTTTCAATATAGGATATCGCCGCGTTCAATTGTTCGTCGGTTATGTAAAACTGATGGCGGATTAGCTTGGGTGGATAGCCAGCGCAGATGTAATCCATGAGTTGATAAAGTGTAATCCGCGTACCTGCGATCGTGAGTCCGCGCTCGGTGCGAATAATGGTTGATTTTCCGCTTGATACCGAAGTCATAGTTGTAACCTTTAAGCGATTATCTTCATTTTACCTTACTGTATCGACTCATAAATTCTCGCCCTCCCATTCAAATCCCTTGCACTCCATCATACTTTCAAAGATTCTCGCTGCTGCTCCCTAGTAGGCACGACCTAAGCAGTATGAGGTCTAACATCAGGCGGTTGAAGCCCCAAAACAATTGATTTAGCCGGAATTCCCGCTGCGACTAACTCCTCAGCAATCAGGCGATCGATATTATTTGCTTGAATCCACACCTAACCGTCAATAATATCAATATGAATCACGCAATGGTGGATGCGCTGCTCGTTAAAGCAACCTATATTGATTAACATATAGCGGTCATTATTCGCGTCAAAAACTGTGGCTTTTTGCGTGCTGTAAAAAACGGGAATATCAGCGGATTCAGTCAGGAGTTAATTAACAATATTTCTCTAATTGTTCAAGCTATTCATTATAATATTTTCTATGTTTTTGGTTTAGAAATAACAATATCTAGGCGGTTATTATCTAGCAATATGGCGCTGCTGATTTACGCTAGGAAAGGCTAAATATGCAAATCATAGAAACCAGTATCCACAAAGCGTCGGGATTTTCAACTTGTTTTTTTCATGCCCTGATTCAGCAACGCCTATATTTTTTGGTGCGCGGACATAAAGCTAATATTCCAGCTATTATACCAATTTCATAAAGTAGCGCTAGACATTACCCCCCACGACTTCGGGGGGGGCTAAGACTTCATCTATACCATATCTTTAGAAAAATGGTATTAAGCTGTCGGACAAATAAACATTGTCTGTTCATGGCGGGCGAGACACCACACAATCCGGTATTTTTTTTTGAAATATAATTTAAATGCGCGACAGCTTAGTTGGTTCTTAATGTTGAGATTTTCCTTTAATAACATGAAGCATTAAAGAAATTAACTGGCTTTTAAATGCTCGTTTTTAGGTTCTGCCATTGCTTCAATTAAAGATTCTAAAGCTGCCCTTGCTTGCCTAGATTTTCCTTTTTTGAGAAGTGTCTGGACTGTGACAGCCGTTTGATAATCAGAACACACTGCTAACCAGTCCCAATCTTGTTTGGTCAGCATTGCCCTATCCTTTAAATTGCCTGTTTAGCTAAATTTATCATAGCGATCGCCCCTCAACTCCCCCTGCCATGCCCCAACCCCGGACAATACTTAATAAAAACTTTACAAAACTTACCCGATCGCCCAACACGAGTTAGAGTTATCCTAGAAAATCCAGCAATCCTGCAAAGCCTCAACATTCCCGTCACTCATCCACTGGTTCGATGACTCCAACCCAAAGCACCAAAACTACCACCGCAACAGCAATTTATTCCTTGACAATTGCTCCCGCCTGTGTACTGCGCGGTCAAAACGCCCTAGCACAAGCCACAGAAGCCATCGCCCGTTTCGGAAACCGCCCCCTCATCGTCGGCGGCAGCAACTCCCTCGCCGCCGCCCAACCCTACCTGCAACCAATCCTCGAAGGCAGGGCGAGCACGGGGGCATCGCCCCTACAATCGGCATACACAGCCTACGGCATGGATTGCAGCGAAACCAGCCTCGAAACCCTCCGCGAGGAAGTCGCCACCCATCAAGCCGATTTCATCATCGGTGTCGGCGGCGGCAAAGCCTTGGATGCAGCCAAACTCCTAGCCCACCAGTGCAAAATTCCCATTGTCACCATCCCCACATCAGCAGCCACCTGCGCCGCGTGGACGGCCCTTTCTAACATTTATTCCGAACAAGGCGCATTTCAATACGATGTCGCGTTAGCCCGGTGTCCCGATTTGCTAATCCTCGACTACGGCTTAATTCAAACAGCACCTCAAAGAACATTAATAGCAGGAATTGGAGATGCGATCGCCAAATGGTACGAAGCATCAGTCAGCAGCGGACACTCCGAACAAACAATGATAATTTCCGCCGTCCAACAAGCTAGAATCCTGCGCGATATCCTGTTCCAAAAATCAGCCGCCGCCCTCAAAGAACCCGGTAGCGAAACCTGGCAAGAAGTAACAGACGCAGCCGTATTGCTAGCAGGAGTAATCGGCGGCATCGGCGGAGCCCAATGTCGCACCGTCGCCGCCCACGCCGTCCACAACGGCCTAACTCATCTATTAGCAAGTCACGGCACATTGCACGGCGAAAAAGTTGCCTACGGTATTTTGGTACAACTGCGGTTAGAAGAAATGCTGCAAAACAATCAACTCGCTGCCACCGCCAGACAGCAATTGCTAAAATTTTACGCTGAGATTGGATTGCCCCAAACTTTAGACAATCTAGGACTCGGAGACGTTAGCCTCACACAATTGCAGCGCGCCGCCGACATAGCCTGCCAACCCAATTCCGACATCCACAGACTGCCGTTTAAAGTTGTTCCCGAACAATTAATGGCAGCAATGGTTTCTACCACCGCACCTGTGGGAGAATCAAGAGTTAAGAATTAAAACATTTTGTAGTAAGGTTTGTAGTAAGGACTTTAGTCCTCTAAAGGCTGTGTTGGAAAAACTGAAGTCCTGACTGCGAACCAAGGACTGAAATCCTTACTACGAAAGACTAGAAACTAAAAACTCACAAAAAACAAATGACTTTGGATTGGATTACCCCTGACTAAAGTCCTCTAAAGGCTGTGTTGGAAGGACTGAAATCCTTACTACGAAAGACTAGAAACTAAAAACTGACAAAAAACAAATGACTTTGGATTGGATTACCCCTGCTGACAGGTTGCAAAAACTACCGCCCTACGTATTTGCCCGTCTCGACGAACTCAAAGCCCGCGCCCGCGAACAAGGACTAGATTTAATAGACTTAGGAATGGGAAACCCCGACGGTGCCACTCCGCAACCGGTAGTAGAAGCCGCCGTCGCAGCCATCCAAAATTCTGCAAATCACGGCTATCCACCCTTTGAAGGAACTGCTAATTTCCGCCGCACAATTACCAAATGGTACAGCCGCCGCTACAATGTTGAACTCGATCCTGAAAGCGAAGCATTGCCTTTGTTGGGTTCTAAGGAAGGTTTAGCACATTTTGCGATCGCGTATATCAATCCCGGCGATTTAATCTTAGTACCGAGTCCTGCTTATCCCGTATTATTTCGCGGCCCGATTATTGCCGGTGCAAAAGTTCACAACATCACCCTCAAGCCAGAAAACGACTGGGTAATTGACTTAGGCGACATTCCCGACAGCGTAGCCGAACAAGCCAAAATACTCTATTTCAATTATCCCAGCAATCCGACGGGAGCAACAGCACCCCGCGAATTTTATAAAGATATTGTTGCTTTCGCGCACAAACATCAAATCTTGCTGGTTCATGATTTGTGCTATGCGGAATTAGCCTTTGACGGCTATCAACCGACAAGTTTATTAGAAATTCCTGGCGGTAAAGAAATCGGTGTCGAATTTCACACCATGTCCAAAACTTACAATATGGCCGGCTGGCGTGTCGGTTTTGTAGTAGGAAATAGCAAGATTATTCAAGGTTTGCGGACATTAAAAACTAACTTAGATTACGGTATATTTTCCGCCTTGCAAACAGCGGCAGAAACAGCGCTGCAATTGCCGGACAGTTACTTGCACGAAGTCCAAAATCGTTACAGGACTCGCCGGGATTTCATGGTTGCAGGACTGGCAGAATTAGGGTGGAATATTCCCAAACCTCTGGCTGCAATGTATCTTTGGGTTCCCTGTACTCGCGGCATGAGTTCGACTGATTTTGCTTTGAATGTTTTGCAGCAAACTGGTGTTGTGGTGACTCCTGGCAATGCTTTTGGCCCGGGCGGGGAAGGATATGTTAGAGTTAGTTTGATTGCAGATTGCGATCGGCTGGGAGAAGCTTTGCGGCGTTTGAAACAAGCAAATATTCGATATTAGTTATTGGACATGGGGCATAGGGCATGGGGAATTGGGTATTGAATTTAAAGTAAAATCTTGACGCAATTTACTAATTTATTAAATTCAACCTATCCTCATAACTTGCTGTTTCGGATATTTGGGGGAAATGTATGTTTGGCTGCGGGATAATGGGGGAAAAGGTAATTGGTAATTGGCGATCGATTCGGAATATATTACTCATTATATCGTTGACCGTTGCATCGTCAGGTGATTTAACCGGCGCTAGAACACAGAGAACACAGAGAGAAATGAATACAGGACGATGAAGAGAGGAATTGATATTACCCATTACCTAAGCTGTGGGGCAAATAAACATTGTATATTCAGGGCGGGCCCGACACCCCACTCATTGTTCGATCGTTTTTTAACATACAATTGAAATGCCCCACGCCCTCGGCTAATTCCTAATAACTACGCTTTTTTAATTTCCTGAATAACCCATTCAAAAGTTTCGATAACTTGCTTGAGGGCAGCTTCATCCTGCAAAGTAAACAAAGCCAAACTTGGAGACCTTCTTTCCCCAGGTTCCGTAGGTAAAGACAGACCGATCGAACTTAATTTGTTCCTTAATTCCAGCCATTTTTTTTCCTCGTTAAACGGCGGCTGCGAACCGTAATTATGAGCTGAAATTTCCATTTTTCCAGCAATATTAACAGTAAACAACTGATAGGTTTTATTACTTTTTTGATGCAAGTTGGCGGCAAAGCCTCCGTAAGTATCCCCCGTACCCCATTGAATTTCCACGAACGGTGCTTGACTTTTCACCCAAGCATAAATTGCTTTGGCGATTTGCGATTCTTCTGCGCCTCCTCTAGCCTTGATTTCCGCAAAAAATGACGGTTCATCCCAGCGCCTTCTTTCGCGCGTTGCGCTGGATTTTTTCTGCTGTGCTTCGGCTGTCTGGCCGATTACTCTGGGAACTAAGGTTTTCAAACCGTCTTCACTTACATACTGCTTAATTTCCAGGGCAAAAACTTCCACCGGATCCATTTGTTCGTTGAGAAATTCGACAACTCGGCGCATTTCTGCGGAAATCTCGTCAGCGACAAAAACTAAGCGAATTTTACCTGCTTGCAAGTTAGTTTTAACCTTTTGCCAAAATAGGTCTTCATTAGCATCTGCGCCCAGAAACTCTTCAAAAATCTGTTCGGGATCGCGGCCCCGATCGCGACAATTAGCTTCAAACAGAGCAATAATTGAATCGACTGGCCAGTGAACTACCGCATTAGCAGCATAGTCGATCGACTGACCCAAAACTTTTTGCCGCAGTTCGGCATTAGGAGTTCGCCTGACATCCACCAAAGTAGGAACTGCATTTTGGTCGAGAAACAAACGATCCAGCGACCACTGGACGGCGGTTTCCTCATCGGTAGGCACTGCTGCTTCCCGCGAAATTAACAGCCACTTCCGCGCCGTAGCCCGATCGATTTGGTCTCCCGCGATCAAATTCGGATAAGTTACTAGCAAGTCTTGTAACTGGTCTTCCGAGTCGTAGGGCTGTTCCATCATTTCTACCAGCCTGTCGTCATCCTGAATCAGATAAATACCTCCAGCCATGCACATTCACCTAGTAAATTTTAGATTTTAGATTTTAGATTTTAGTCATTAGTCAATAGTCATTAGTCTGCAGCCAATGAGTTCTCAACAAGGAAGAAATTAGTCAGAATTCAAGAAAAATTTTGAATTATCCAATTTCAATTTTTTGTCAATTATACAAAAAACTGCCTTAAACCACCCATAGATGACTGATGACTGATGACTGATGACTGATGACTGATGACTGATGACTGATGACTAATCACTAATACAACCAGTAAATACTCGCTGTGCCGGCCCGGTCATGTAAATCCGCCCAGAAACTTCGGCCCATTCGATTTCCAAAACGCCGCCGGGGAGTTCAACTGCAGTTGTACGATCGCACTTCCCCACCAACACCCCAGCTACCACAGCAGCACAAGCACCAGTCCCACAAGCTAGAGTAACACCTGCGCCTCTTTCCCACACCCGCATTTTTACGTAGTTCGGTTCTATGACTTGAATGAATTCGGTATTTGTACGCTGTGGGAAAGCTGGGTGGTGCTCAAACCCTGGCCCGACAGTTTCCAAAGCCACAGCCGAAACATCGCCTACAAAAGTAATGCAGTGAGGATTACCCATGCTGACACAGGTAACAGACCAAGATTTACCGTCTACCTCGATCGGCACATCTATCACTTTGGCATCCGGTGCCGCCAAAGTTGTCGGAATTTCCGCAGCCAGCAGCCGGGGAACTCCCATATCCACCTTAACTTGACCGTCCGATCGCAATTCGGTGATAATAACGCCCGCACCGGTGTGAATCCGGTACTCACTCTTAAATTCACTCCCCCCCTTAGCAAGGGAGAGGTCAATTTCCTTCGATTCACTCCCCCCCTTAGCAAGGGGGGGTTGGGG
>NZ_JADEXD010000263.1 GCF_015207285.1 Tychonema sp. LEGE 07203
TTCTAAAATCTTATCTAACAGTTTGCCCGATCGCCCGACGAAAGGCAATCCGGTTTCGTCTTCGTTTTGTCCGGGGGCTTCTCCCACAATCAAAATAGAGGCTTGAGGATTGCCGCGCCCGATGACGGCGTGAGTGCGGGTGTTGCCCAATTCGCAGCGGTGACAGCGGTTGCAGTGGTCGCCGATTTGTTCCATATTTTGATAAGTGCCGGCAGGAATGGGAATTTTGGCATTTGCTGGGATTGAGTCTGTTTGGAAAGTGGCACTTTGATTGCTGTCAAAAAGACTGAGTTGCAAGTCGCTGGACATAAATTTTACAATTAGAGAGATTTTTGTGAGTCTAGAGTTTATAGTTTAGATCGGGTTGGGTGATTTGAGATTGGCTAAAAGCTTGTATGCGGTGCTGTCGATTCCCGCTCGGGATAGCTACCCACGCGCGTACTTTTTTCCAATAAACACCGGCACAATATCCAATTGTTTGGTTGAGCTCGTACAGGCAGAAATATGTTGTCTAACCCGTTTTTTGGAGATCGCGCCGATGCAGGCGAAAAACTGGCCGAGGCTGTTGAAAACGAGCTCGGCAAATTTAATTTAACCGCGCCAAATGCTGTTAAACCGATTGTTTATGCCTTGCCGCGCGGGGGTTTGCCCGTTGCTGTGCCGGTGGCGCGCCGCTTGGGCTGTCCTTTGGATGTGGTTGTTGCTAAGAAAATTACTCGCCCAGATAATTTAGAATTGGCGATCGGGGCTGCGACTGCTGACGGCCATGTTCTCTGGCAAAAGCAAAAACAGCCAAGTTCGCGCTGGCAAAAATCAGCACTCCAGCAGGCTGAAAATAGCGCTCAATCTCTGCTGGCAGATTTGGCTTCTGGACGACCAAATGTCAGCGCGGCTGGGGCTTTGGCGATTTTGGTGGACGATGGCATTGCTACGGGGATGACGGTGGCTGTGGCGGCTGTGGCTTTGCAGTCTCAGCAACCGGCGGCTGTGTGGATTTGCGCGCCCGTCGCCCCGGATGATTTGATGGGATTTTTGGCCGAAATAGGCGATAAGTCGATTATTTTGGAGACTCCTCGCCCTTTTTACAGTGTCAGTCGCTTTTACGCGCAGTTTCCGCAGGTGGAGACGGCGGAGGCTTTGGAGTGTTTGCAGCGACAGATTGAGTGGCGGTCGTGAGTTAAGCTAGAATGCTCAATCCCAAAGTTCGATCGGGCTATAGCAGTTTTCCAGCGAGTGACATATCCACCAAATTTATTAACAAATTAATTAACAATTCCTCAATCTCCCAATCCCCGAATCTAAAATCATTCAATCAAAAATTTCAACCTGTACCTCCAGAAACCTGAGAAAGGCTATAACAGATGAGACCTTGGCAAGATTGGTTTGACACTTTGATTCTGTCTACTCAGCACAATCCGCCTCGGTTTGTTGAGTTGGTGATGTTGACTTTGGCGATGATTTTGCTGGGGCTGTGGAGTATAACTTTGCAGTGGCAGTATTTAACGCTGTCTTTGAGTTATATAATTGGTTCGTCTTTTTCAATTTTGGTGCGGGAATACATTGACCCGCAACCTCGATTTCAGTTAACTCATCTGACAGCATTACTGTTGTTAATTATCAGTTTTTATAGTTTTGCTGAACTGATTAGATAGTTGAGGCGGGTTTGACAATGTGATTGCGAAAGCGGGTTGCGAACAAGATGTTTTTTGAACGAACCGCTAGATCGAGAGTTCGCCAATTATTAGCGATTATTCTAAATTATCATGGGATTGATGTAAAATTATGCGGTTGCCGGCGGGATCGAAGGCATAGATTTCTAAACCGTGAGAAGCTTTGATAATTTCTCCGGCGGGCGGATAGCCCAAGGCCCAAATTCGGGCGATCGCAGTTTCGATGTCGCTGACTTCCAAACACAAACTCATGCCTGTTTTTGCTCGATTTGCAAATTCCGCTTTGTGAGAATCTTTGGGTTTGAATATGCCGATTCTTAAGCCGGGGAGTTGAAATTCAGCATAAGTATTGGGAATGTAAGGGTTGGGTTCTATGTCGAGAAATTTTGTATAAAATTTCACGAGAACTTCATTGTCAATGTCTGCTAAAGTTACTAGGGCTGCGCTGTATTGGAAACTCATATAAACTGGTAATGGGTTATTGGTAATATTATAACTTTCTATAGCAATCCTAAATGAGTCGTACAAATATGTAGGGGGTAGTGGATGGTGCGTGCCTACCCCGGCCGTCATTGGGGCAACCACGGGGGGTTTGCCCCTACAAGAATTACACAAATGATTGAGGATTACTATACTTTCTTAAAATCCTCCAATTCGTCCGACTATTTTAATCTTACCTTGTCCGTCGCTTTTGAGAATCACAGCTTCGCCGCTTTGGGGAATAATATCTGTAATTGCTGTAATATTGACTTGATGAGTTACCAGGATAATCGCGCCTTTTGTGTTGCGGTTGTTAAGAATTAATTTGCGGATTGTCGCTGTTTGTCCCGATTTTTTGCTGCTGTTGCTAAAGAACGAGTTTAGCGCCGGTAACGGTTCAACTTTGCCTAAATTTAGCAGTTTTGCTGTTTCCAAACATCTACACCACTGACTCGATAAAATTCTGGAAACTTTGATGTTGCGGTTGCGAAATTCGGCTCCAATTTGCTTGGCTTGGGTTTGTCCCTGTGCTGATAAATTGCGCTGGGTGGAACAGTCGCCCAACTTAAAGTTAGCAGGATCGCCGGTGCCTGGGGCGATCGCGTGCCGCATTGCTACTACCAACCCTGTCTCTCCCCGCTGCAACAATTGCCAGCCTGCTCGAGTTTGGGCGTTGGTGGCTGCGTCAGAACTTGCAGTTGCAGTCATGAAGCCGATCGACAATACTAAAGCTAGCGATCCGAAAAACCATTGACCGTTGAGGTAAATCCGCGCCGCCATTGTTCTAGAAGTTAGAAATTAACTTATCATATTCTAATACAACAAATATTGCTCTATGGAACTCACCAATTTTATTGCTCTGTCTGTCATTGTTGCCCTGGTGCTGGGGGTTGGTTTGGGAACAATGACTTGGGCTTACTTCGGCAAGGGCAGCATTTCTGTACTGTTTAAAGAACCAATTTTCAACTCGCCAGAATTTCCAGCTACTGACAGCGGCAGCAAAGCTTCGGTTGATTTCCAGCAAGGAATTGAGGCTTATCAGTCGGGAAATTACCGCCAAGCTCAGGATAAATTTACGAGCGCCATACAGCAGGTTTCAACTTTGGCAGAAGCTTACCACAATCGCGGCTTGGTTTTTGCGAATTTGCGATCGGATGACGAAGCTGTGGCAGATTTGATCCGTGCCAGCGAATTGTACCAACAGCAGGGGAATGGAAGTGCGATCGACACTATCAAACAAAATCTTACCGCTTTGAAGCAGCGCAAATTAGAACGAGAAAAACAAAAAGCAGTAGCAAAATAAATTATTAGGTTAGGTTTGTGAAACTCAACCCAAACTTAAAGTTTTGGTCTGAAAAACCCGGTTTCTTTAATGGAGTTGGGAGAAACCGGGTTTGTTTGCAGAATTGTTATTAAAGTTGAAAATCAAGATTTAACATTCTCCCGATCGACTAAATTTTTCTAGCATCTTCTATTTCGTCGATTTGAGAAATCATCATTTCTCGGCTAGGTGCAACAACTCGATAATTAGTAATGGGATCGTAAGCTTCCCACTCTTGAGTCACTTCGCTGTCTTGCCACAAAAACCATTCCCGGTAAATTTCGCCTGCGTCAATGTCGCCGCACAAACCGAGCCAATCATCTCCTCCCAAGCTGTCAAAGTCTCCTCCTACTAAGTCAATCCAAGCTGCAACTATACAAGATTCAATAGCGCTATTATCAACAGTAACCGCCTGAGATTGAACAGAAGTTTCTGGATAGCAAAGTGTGGATTTCATACGCTGTACCTGAATGTTATGTTCCTAATTTATAAAAAATTCCTCAACGGCAGTGACAGCAGAATGCCGCTATCTCAACCTCCACATTTGTGACAAGAGAAAACTTTGACTCCCAAAGCCTTGGAGTGTGCCTGCTGTATAACTTGAGAGTGGTTTGAGTAGAGTCGCGACAGAGGCTGAATTCAGCCAATTTGCTAACTGGCACAGCAAAAAGTCCGATCGCCCGAATATTGCTCGCGCACTCTGGGCAGCTTGTGGGGCGAAGAGTGCGCGACTGCCAATTGTATACGGGGTAAGTTGGCAAGTTTCAGTAGAGTTTTTGTGGTAAAATTAGCAGCAACCAGACTTTCGTACCGATAGCCCGGTTTTGTCAAAAGCTTTCCAAGGAGCTTTTCAACAGTGGTGCGATCGCCAGTTTGGATTTATTGTTAATTTTGCCAAGTCCCGATCGACTGTTAGGGGAAAAAAATTATGCAAGCAAGCAACCAAGAAAAAATTATCAATCTGACAATCCACTATACCAACGGCAAACAGCAACACTTCGAGTTCATTGCGCCAGAGGGAACAGTAGGAGAGCAAGCAACTTTAGGCACTCGCCTGCACAAAATGTTGACAGCAGACCCGATAATTCTCGAATTTGCAGATAAACTGGTAGTTATCCCAGTTCACAACATACAAAGTATGGAAATATCGCCGGTTCCTCCCAAATTGCCAGAGGGTGTCATTCACCCAATGCGAGAAATCAAAAAATAGCTGAGCTTTTTTGCATATTTATAGTCATTTCAAATAAGTATGATACTATTTAAAAATGAGGTAAAATTAATAAAAATAGTGAACCCGCTAGGAAAATGTCTTACAGTATTGATTTGAGAAAAAGAGTAGTGGATTATGTAAAAA
>NZ_JADEXD010000264.1 GCF_015207285.1 Tychonema sp. LEGE 07203
GGTATAAGCTGTCCTGCATCTAGATTGTATGTGGCGATTCACCCGGATAGCTGCGCGATATTATACCAACTCCATAAAGTGCCGCTACAAATACGAGTTTTGCTTCAAGCTGTTCGGCATTTAAAAGAGGATAATAAGGTGCGGAGCGTACATAAATATTTCCCAGATAAGCTGTGGCGCATTTAAACTGGATATTCGGAACGGGCTAGAAGCCCATTCCACAATATTTGTATTGATTTTTGATGCACAATTTAAATGTATAACAGCTTAACGTAGCATAAAATTTGAAAAATGGTATAATTGAGCGCCGAGACTAAAAACGGATGCCGGTCGCGACCACCGCCGTGGAAAGATCAAAATTTTAAAGCCTAGTTCAACCTCTCTTCCTCTGTGGAGTAAATCGAAAATGAAAAATCGACCGAGGGCGATCGCAGATACTTTCTCAGATTGCGCCCGGAAAGCATAAAAAACTTTAAAATTAAACAATAGTGCAGTCAAATTCACCTTCTCAGTCAGCACCTGAGAATGCCAATTACCAACACCACCTCAACCTTGATTCAAGCCGAAACACTAGAACTATTAGAATGGCCGCGCCTGTGCCAGCACTTGGCTACCTTCGCGGCTACCAAACTCGGCGTCGCCGCCGCCCTCGACCTCCAAATCCCCGAAACTCAAGCTCAGACAGCCGAACTCAAGGCGCAAACAGAAGAAGCTTATCAGTTAGAAAGCCGCCCTGGCGGTGCTTTGAGTTTTGAAGGAATCCAAGACATCGGCAGTGCTCTGCAGCGAGCCGAACTCCAAGGTTTGCTCGGCGGGGAAGAATTGCTGGCAATTGCTACCACCCTCGCGGGGGCGAGGCAATTGCGCCGGATCGTTGACTCTGCAACGGATGTGCCGATACTCAAAGAATTGGCTTCCCAATTGCGGACTTATCCGGAAATCGAGCAGGAAATTCATCGGTGTATAGACGATCGCGCTCGAGTAGCCGATCGAGCCACTCCTAAATTAGCAGGAATTCGAGTTCAAATGCGACAGTTGCGCGATCGCATTTATCAAATACTCCAAGGCATTTTGCAGCGGCAATCCAACGCCGTCCAAGAACAAGTAATTACCCAAAGAAGCTCGCGCTTTGTGATTCCCGTCAAAGCTCCCCAAAAAGATGCCATACCAGGCATCGTTCACGACTCCTCAGCCAGCGGCGCGACACTGTACGTAGAACCCCACAACACAGTCAATCTCAACAACCAAAGGCGGCAGTTGCTCAGGCAAGAACAAGCCGAAGAAGAAGCAGTCCGCCGCGCCCTCACCGAGCAAGTCGCAGCAGTCAAACCAGATTTAGACAGATTGTTGGTGGTAGTGACAACTTTAGATTTAGCAGCAGCTAAAGCACGTTACGGTTTTTGGTTGCAAGCAAACCCGCCGAAATTTATCGAATTGGCAGAGCCAGAATTAGCACCAAAAAATCCCGAAAAAGTAGATGAGGAAAATTCAGAGGAAGAAACGGCAGAAAACAGTCGATCGTTAATTCCCAATTTGCGATCGCCAATCACCCTCCGCCAGTTGCGCCATCCTTTATTAGTTTGGCAGCAGCAATACGAGCAAGGCTTTGCAGTTGTACCCGTCGATTTAACTATCAACCCGCACATCCGCGTCGTCGCCATCACTGGCCCCAACACCGGCGGCAAAACTGTCACCCTCAAAACCTTGGGATTAGCAGCTTTAATGGCAAAAGCCGGAATGTTTGTTGCCGCCCGCGAACCCGTAGAATTGCCTTGGTTCGACAACATTCTTGCCGATATTGGTGACGAACAATCCTTGCAGCAAAGTTTGTCTACTTTCTCCGGCCACATCCGCCGCATCAGCCGCATTTTAGAAGTTTTGACTAATAAATCGGAAGGGGAAAGTGCAGGAGAAGGAGAAGGAGAAGAAAATTCCCAATTCCCAATTCCCGATGCCCAATTCCCAATTCCCAATTCCCAATTCTCAATTCCCAAATCTTTAGTTTTGCTAGACGAAGTAGGAGCGGGGACAGACCCCTCAGAAGGCAGCGCATTGGCGATCGCCCTATTGCAATATCTCGCCCAACATTCCCTACTAACAGTCGCAACCACCCACTTTGGCGAACTCAAAGCCCTCAAATATCAAGACTCCCGCTTTGAAAATGCCTCGGTAGAATTTGACGACAATTCCATGCAGCCAACCTATCGCTTGCTGTGGGGAATTCCCGGACGTTCCAACGCCCTCACCATTGCCAAAAGACTCGGTTTGCTAGCATCCATAGTCGAGGAAGCTCAAACCTATGTCGGGGGCGCTTCTGCCGATGTCAATCAAGTGATTGCAGGACTCGAAGCACAGCGCCGCAAACAAGAAACCAAAGCCCGAGAAGCAACTCAACTGCTGCACCAAACCGAAAAACTGCACAGAGAAGTTTCTCAAAAAGCAGCGGCTTTGCAAGAGCGGGAGCGAGACTTAAAAATTGCTCAGGAAGTGGCAGTAAACGAGGCAATAGGCACGGCAAAATCAGAAATTGCTCAAATCATTCGGCGCTTGCAGTCGGGCGATAAAACGGCTCAAAATGCCCAATTGGCGACAGATACCTTAAATCAAATTTCCCAAAAACACCTGCCCTCTCGGCAACAACCGGCAAAACCAAAACCGGGTTTTATGCCGAAAGCGGGCGATCGCATCCGCATTCCCAGCCTCGGCCAAACCGCCGAAGTCCTCAGCGGGCCCGATGCTAACGAAGAATTGAGCGTGCGGTTTGGGATCATGAAAATGACCGTCAAACTGGCAGAAATTGAATCCCTCGACGGTGAAAAACCCGAAACCAAAGCTCAATTAGCCAAGATAGCAGCCCAGAAGCAGGCTACTGCTAAGGTCAAACAAGCTAACTCGGAACCTGCAAAACCCAATCCCGAAATTGCTATTCGCACTGCTAATAATTCGATCGACCTCCGGGGTGCGAGAGTCTCAGACGCGGAAATCGAAATCGACAGAGCACTTTCCAAGGCTGTGGAATACGGAGTGCTGTGGATCGTTCACGGCAAAGGTACGGGACAGTTGCGGCGCGGGGTTCACGAATTCCTCGCTACTCACCCGCAGGTTTCTCGCTTCGAGCTCGCCAGTCAAAAAGAAGGAGGTGCCGGTGTGACGATCGCTTATTTACATTGATTTCGGTCACTTTGCGGCCTAGGATGGTTGGGGGTGAAAATGTTTGGGTTTTTGGGGTTGCGCTCGATCGAACTTGCAACCGCAACTTTCGACTAGCAAATCCGTCCAGCAGTTAGGATTGCCGGAATCAAACCAACGAGCTATGGAGAAAAACTAACAGATTATGCCGTTGTCCGGCGGCCGCAAAACAGTCATCACTGCATACTGTTCGATATCCTGCCTCAACCAGTCTTATTTCCCGTGCCCAAGCCATGCGCTCCACCGTAAAGCCCTCCGCTCCCACCAACCAAACAAGTTCATCTCCCAACTGGGAAGAATTGACCCAAAAAGCACCAGAACCTACCCAGTTGGACAACATTAAAGCCCAACTGGATTTAGTGCTGTTAGCCCTAGAAGCACTCGCACAAATTGGCTCAGAGGCGATGCTCAAAGTAGCAGCCGAACTGAATTTAGAGCCAATGGTAGCCGATCGCGTGGCATTGTGGCGGCTGCGCCAATCTAACCCGCTGCGGAAAGGCCAGGGAGGACGCAAAAAACTAGATGTGGAAGAAGCTCGATCGCTCGTTTTGATCGGCTGTCATTTAGCAAAACAGCACCAAGCTTTAATCCGCCGCGCCGTCGCTTTGCTAGAACAAATGGCAGAGCAAAACCGCGAACCTCATACAGTCGCTTTGCTAGGAGATTATATAGACAGGTTCAGCAACACCTATGCCGATCGCATGGAAGACGCAGAAAACCTATCCTCAAAAGAACTAACCAACTTAGCCCTCAAACTCCTGATCGATTTGCTATTTTACAGCAGTCCCGGCGGTCACAGGCGGCTCTGGCTAGCTTTGTTAGACCGCGCGCGCTAAAAATTAAACAACAGCCAACAGTCAACAGCCAACAGCCAACAGCCAACAGCCAACAGCCAACAGCCAACAGTCAACAGCCAACAGCCAACAGCCAACAGTCAACAGCCAACAGCCTTTCAGCTATGATTCGCAAACGGTACACGCCCCCTACTTGCACGCTGGAAATAACAGCCAAAAGTTCGCCTCTATCTCGCTGGGCGGGCCAGCCCGTATTTAAATCTTTAAATTTCGAGTTGCGGCTCGACGACCCCAGACTACCAGATACCGAACACGTTACTCTCAGGGGCGATCGCATTCAACTCGAAACCCTCCACGAAGCAGTCAGCAACTACGTCCAAAACTTGCTCGGCGCATCCGGCGATTGGGAAAGCAACCTCAACTCCCAAACAAGCCTGACCGCAAGCGAACCAGACTCGCCAGAGGTCGCGCGCCATGTCGTTACTTTCGATCGACCCCTCAACACTTCCGAACTAGCAACCGCCGCCCCAAACACCTCCTACCTTCCAGTTGGGCCCCGCTTAGAACCCCGCGGCTTGCTCGCCCACAACTTATTTTTAGGCTCTTTGAGCGCCACAGATTCCGGCCCCACGGTACACTTGAGCACCCTGCAACTCTTCGATTTAGCCACAGCATTAGACGAATGCGCCACCGAAGTGATAGCCCTCCCCAACCTCAACCGCCAGCGCAGACTGTCGCCCTCAGCAGCCGGACTCAAAGTCGCAGCAATGCTGGTCGCTAGCGCTGGCCTGACCGCAGGAATCATCAAAATACTCGTGAACCCCCCCACATCC
>NZ_JADEXD010000047.1 GCF_015207285.1 Tychonema sp. LEGE 07203
TACGGAGTACCGTTCCTGCGCCGCAATAAACTCCACTCCCTTCTAGGGATTGAAACCATTGAGTATTTACCCTCATTAGTAGAGTAAGAAGCCGCAATAAACTCCACTCCCTTCTAGGGATTGAAACTTAAGTGTAAATGTACAAACACATCATACCTATGTTTAGCCGCAATAAACTCCACTCCCTTCTAGGGATTGAAACATCTGTTACCCTAATATCCTTATATATACGGAGTACCGTTCCTGCGCCGCAATAAACTCCACTCCCTTCTAGGGATTGAAACCATTGAGTATTTACCCTCATTAGTAGAGTAAGAAGCCGCAATAAACTCCACTCCCTTCTAGGGATTGAAACCGGAGGGGTATTAGTATCAGGACAAGTAGTAGAAATGCCGCAATAAACTCCACTCCCTTCTAGGGATTGAAACTTTAGAATGCTGGTGCAACAGCGTCGCCCGTAAACCCGCCGCAATAAACTCCACTCCCTTCTAGGGATTGAAACTGGACAGTTGCGAAATGAACTTGCAGTGCATTCGCCGCAATAAACTCCACTCCCTTCTAGGGATTGAAACCAGACAATCAGCAAGAGTTTCTGCTAGTTCAGAGCCGCAATAAACTCCACTCCCTTCTAGGGATTGAAACCTCACGGGTGATCGACACCCATGTAGATCCTCGCGCCGCAATAAACTCCACTCCCTTCTAGGGATTGAAACGCATTGATGGGAGACAAGACTAGCGATGCAAGCCGCAATAAACTCCACTCCCTTCTAGGGATTGAAACCTTGCCGGACTAGACAACACGCTGCTAGAGAAGGCCGCAATAAACTCCACTCCCTTCTAGGGATTGAAACGCTTAACTGGCAAGTCTAACGCCACAATTCGCCAGCGCCGCAATAAACTCCACTCCCTTCTAGGGATTGAAACGGATTTTCAACCATACGGCCGGCACTGTAATAGGCCGCAATAAACTCCACTCCCTTCTAGGGATTGAAACGATTTCCCTTAAGTGATTCGATCGTCCCTAAAATCTGACGCCGCAATAAACTCCACTCCCTTCTAGGGATTGAAACTTGGGTAATTCCAGTTCAGAAGAAAATTAACATCAGCCGCAATAAACTCCACTCCCTTCTAGGGATTGAAACCGATCGACAACGCAACGAACTCCGTGAAGCTTAGCCGCAATAAACTCCACTCCCTTCTAGGGATTGAAACCCTCAATGAAATTCTTGAAACAATTGCGAAAACTTTGCCGCAATAAACTCCACTCCCTTCTAGGGATTGAAACGCGCGAATCACACGGCCCAGGACTTCTGTTAACCTCAAAAGCCGCAATAAACTCCACTCCCTTCTAGGGATTGAAACGGAAGACAAAGCCTGCGCTGAAAGTGCAGAAATGCCGCAATAAACTCCACTCCCTTCTAGGGATTGAAACGGAGGCGGGGGTGCAGACACTATGAAAAACGGCAGCCGCAATAAACTCCACTCCCTTCTAGGGATTGAAACGCGGTCGTGGGGATTGTGGCACTGTAAGGAATTGCCGCGCCGCCGCAATAAACTCCACTCCCTTCTAGGGATTGAAACTCATTATTAATAACCATGAAAAAGAGCAGGGATGCCGCAATAAACTCCACTCCCTTCTAGGGATTGAAACGCCTAATTCTATCAATGAAATTATCGTGAAATCTCCCGCCGCAATAAACTCCACTCCCTTCTAGGGATTGAAACCGGTATAGTTTCCTGCCTTCGTCCCATGATGTTTTTAGCCGCAATAAACTCCACTCCCTTCTAGGGATTGAAACGTGTAGATTAGGTGCGATTTCATTAATCAAAGCTGCCGCAATAAACTCCACTCCCTTCTAGGGATTGAAACTAATCGCGCTAAACAACTAGGTAATTTCAACTTGCCGCAATAAACTCCACTCCCTTCTAGGGATTGAAACGACAAGGAGGTAGCCAAATCAGTTACATTAGTTGCCGCAATAAACTCCACTCCCTTCTAGGGATTGAAACAAAAACCGAAACACTGATGCTGATGAATTGGGCCGCAATAAACTCCACTCCCTTCTAGGGATTGAAACAAAAACAAGCTCCGGGCAGGCGATCGAACTCCGGCCGCAATAAACTCCACTCCCTTCTAGGGATTGAAACGGCACAAACTGACGCAGCGGTCATCAGCCCGCGCCGGCCGCAATAAACTCCACTCCCTTCTAGGGATTGAAACGCTAGATTTTTCAGTCAGTGGCTGGCTCAAGATTTCTGTACAGCCGCAATAAACTCCACTCCCTTCTAGGGATTGAAACGGAAAGATTGGGGGCTTCAAATTTTGGATGAGTAACGCCGCAATAAACTCCACTCCCTTCTAGGGATTGAAACTCCGATCGCCGCTTTGATATCGTCCGCAGTTATTGCCGCAATAAACTCCACTCCCTTCTAGGGATTGAAACTCAGGTAGGGTAGTGCGCGAACAGTTTCTATATAATTGCCGCAATAAACTCCACTCCCTTCTAGGGATTGAAACCTGACGGCGACGATTGCTCATTGCTTCCCCGATCGCTTGCCGCAATAAACTCCACTCCCTTCTAGGGATTGAAACTGAGCCGACAGCGCAGCCCAGAAACTTGCCCCAGGGCCGCAATAAACTCCACTCCCTTCTAGGGATTGAAACATTCGGTATGAAGATTTGCTGGCAGATAAAATCGCCGCAATAAACTCCACTCCCTTCTAGGGATTGAAACTGCTGTACCCGCTCAAGAAATGGTGGGGGCGGAAGCTGCCGCAATGCCGCAATAAACTCCACTCCCTTCTAGGGATTGAAACGAGGTAACTATCCCCAACCAAATTGAAATTAGTGCAACGCCGCAATAAACTCCACTCCCTTCTAGGGATTGAAACTTTTCTAGATGAACACAAGCGAAGCCCATCAGATGTGAGGCAAGCCGCAATAAACTCCACTCCCTTCTAGGGATTGAAACACCTCAACCAGAGGAGAGCGATCGCGTAGACCAAGCGCAATGCCGCAATAAACTCCACTCCCTTCTAGGGATTGAAACATTCCTCTGCTAGGTGATTTTGTCATTCCAGACAACGCCGCAATAAACTCCACTCCCTTCTAGGGATTGAAACAGTATGTTACTTAGTATAGCCAAATTTATCAAGGCAGCCGCAATAAACTCCACTCCCTTCTAGGGATTGAAACTAAAAATCTTTTCATTACCAACAAATATGGCACGCGCCGCAATAAACTCCACTCCCTTCTAGGGATTGAAACAAAAAAGCGTAATCACGCTGATTCAAATCAACTTGCCGCAATAAACTCCACTCCCTTCTAGGGATTGAAACCCAAAAAGAAGTAACTAACATGAAATTGACATTTAGCCGCAATAAACTCCACTCCCTTCTAGGGATTGAAACCCAAATTACTAGAAGCACAAGCTTATCTAAAAAAGCCGCAATAAACTCCACTCCCTTCTAGGGATTGAAACAAAAATTACCCTATTTTTGACTTCAACATTAGCCGCAATAAACTCCACTCCCTTCTAGGGATTGAAACTAATCTCTTGCCTTGTAAGGGTTGCAAGCTTTTAACGCCGCAATAAACTCCACTCCCTTCTAGGGATTGAAACCAGTATCCCAATAAAAAGGGAGAGGCCAAGCGGCTGCGCCGCAATAAACTCCACTCCCTTCTAGGGATTGAAACGGCTCGTATTAGTCGCGAAAACCAGGCGAAAGGCCGCAATAAACTCCACTCCCTTCTAGGGATTGAAACGAGTCGATGTCGTTAAGCCAGGTTTTAAAGCCAGCTTGCCGCAATAAACTCCACTCCCTTCTAGGGATTGAAACCAACTTTTTGTTTATGAATATACAGGAACAATAGCCGCAATAAACTCCACTCCCTTCTAGGGATTGAAACTGCCATTTTGGGGGTCCGATTTTCAGGTCGCCTGCCGCAATAAACTCCACTCCCTTCTAGGGATTGAAACTCCACATCTTTATAAGAAGGTGGAACCACTAGAGCCGCAATAAACTCCACTCCCTTCTAGGGATTGAAACTAAACCCTTGACCTTTTATCCACTGACCCGCATAAGGCCGCAATAAACTCCACTCCCTTCTAGGGATTGAAACGCACTGTATAGGTTTCAGAAGAATAGTCAGCAATTGAGCCGCAATAAACTCCACTCCCTTCTAGGGATTGAAACATAGGAAATCAGCCAAGGGTAAGTGGGCAACAGGCCGCAATAAACTCCACTCCCTTCTAGGGATTGAAACGCCCATCAAAGAGGATTTCAGCCTTAAAATACTGGCCGCAATAAACTCCACTCCCTTCTAGGGATTGAAACCCAAAGCTACGTAATGCTGGAGCGGGTCGCGAGTTGCTACAAGCCGCAATAAACTCCACTCCCTTCTAGGGATTGAAACGGATTTCTAATTCTGGACGAAATAGTAACAGGGCCGCAATAAACTCCACTCCCTTCTAGGGATTGAAACTTTCATAAGCTGCATACCAAGCAGCATTTTGAATGGCCGCAATAAACTCCACTCCCTTCTAGGGATTGAAACGGACAAAAGAAGATTTCTGACAACTGAGGAAATGCCGCAATAAACTCCACTCCCTTCTAGGGATTGAAACTAATACTTTCTTTAATGCAGCAGGAGGTCAAGCGCCGCAATAAACTCCACTCCCTTCTAGGGATTGAAACAAAAAATATTTGAAGGGGGAAAAGAATTATTAAGCCGCAATAAACTCCACTCCCTTCTAGGGATTGAAACTCGCTTTTTCCACAAAATAATTCGACAGAACCTGCCGCAATAAACTCCACTCCCTTCTAGGGATTGAAACTAAGCGCGATTAAACTACCCTGAAATTCGTAAAGCCGCAATAAACTCCACTCCCTTCTAGGGATTGAAACACAATGCCTTGTGGGAGCAACTTGATGGAAAATGCCGCAATAAACTCCACTCCCTTCTAGGGATTGAAACCTATTATTCAACAAAACATAGACAACATACTCGGCCGCAATAAACTCCACTCCCTTCTAGGGATTGAAACCAATATTTACACTTGGCATGGAATGCAGGATTACAAGCCGCAATAGCCGCAATAAACTCCACTCCCTTCTAGGGATTGAAACGACTGAGGTGGCAATTCAAGCTGCTATGAAACGACGAGCCGCAATAAACTCCACTCCCTTCTAGGGATTGAAACAGCGTGGACTTTTGGTATTGCTGCTGAAAAGGAGCCGCAATAAACTCCACTCCCTTCTAGGGATTGAAACACTAGCGGGGTATCTGATGCTCAAGCAAAACTTGCCGCAATAAACTCCACTCCCTTCTAGGGATTGAAACGGAGGGAAAGTTGGAGCGAGGTATATTTGGGGGGTGGGAAGGCCGCAATAAACTCCACTCCCTTCTAGGGATTGAAACTTGCTTTTTAACATTAACTCAGAGAAATCGACCTTGCCGCAATAAACTCCACTCCCTTCTAGGGATTGAAACAGGAGATTGGAGTCGATTTGAAACACATCTCCAATCCTGCCGCAATAAACTCCACTCCCTTCTAGGGATTGAAACTCCCAAATACCAAATTCACGAGTAGCTAATTTATCAAGCCGCAATAAACTCCACTCCCTTCTAGGGATTGAAACAGCGATTTGCTTTCGCTAACAATCTCTTCCAAAAGCCGCAATAAACTCCACTCCCTTCTAGGGATTGAAACCAGATAGGCTTCTCTTTGTACTCGCTCATCTCAGCCGCAATAAACTCCACTCCCTTCTAGGGATTGAAACCAGGATGAGGTATACAGGCATATAGGCGGGGAGGTAGAAGGCCGCAATAAACTCCACTCCCTTCTAGGGATTGAAACTGCCAAACTATAAAATTATTGGCTCAAAAATAGATTGATCCTCACCCTGTTTATCCCCTCCAATAACCTCAAACAATCGATCGACTCCACAGCGCCAAGAAAAATGTTCAGCCACAAAACCAGGCCCAGCAACCCTAGCTTTGGCAGCTATTCCAGGCTGTTCGATCGCCCCGAGCATCAAATCAGTCAAATGTTCCCACTCAGGAGCTAACATAAATAAGGTTTCCCCATCAACAACCACAGCCGTAAATTTACTCTCTATCCGCAGCGCAAAATCCGATCGCGTAAAATCATCCGTAGGGCCGCCCTCCGTGCAGATTACCAGCAAACCGCAAGCCGCAGCCTCCAACACCGGCAGATTAAAACCTTCCGCCAAATAGGGAGAAACATAAACATCCGCAGCTTGGTACAACTCAGCTATTTCAGCAAAAGATAGCTGCGTCCCAGTATAAATCAACCTCGGTAAAACCCTCGCTCTTTCGGCATCGTCGAGCACCACTCGACAGGCTTCGGCAATCTCATCTCTGGAAGGATAAAGCAGTTCAGAACCTTTTAAAACCAATCTCGCATGGGGATATTTGTCAACCACCGCAGCGAAGGCTTTTAATAAAGGGCGAATGCCTTTGCGATCCGTTTGTCCGCCGATATTTAAAAATATAAAATAGTTTGACCAGCCGAAATTGTCCCTGAGCGATTGACGCCGATCGCCCTGGGCCGGATAATAAATCTGAGGATCGACTCCCAAAGGTACAACAGCAATGCGATCGGCCTCAACCCCGCTGCGAATTAAGCCGGCCTTTGACCACGCCGAAGGTGTAATAATTTTTACTTGTGAATTAACAGGAGTTTGGGCGATCGACCTCACCCCCATTGCATCCAATACATTACGGGTAATCACCCCCCATTCTGTCGCTGCAAACACCCAAGTTTGGGCGCTACTGGATACTGAAAAGTCCCACGGGCAGTACATTCGCAGCGTCACGTCGGCCGACTGATTTACCCCAGGGCTGGGAATGCTGCGGAGTAATGTTTCATTTGGGCGATCGAACAAACTAATTTTCGTCTCCCAAGCCCTATCTATGTAGGGCATATCGCGGTGAAAAATTTCTATATTTTCTCGCCGGCTAGCCAGCATTTCTAGCAGTTGAAATTGATTTGCTACGCAGTAGGAATGATAAATAAAACGCCAGCCTTCAACAATAATCTGCAACTCAACACTCCCGTCCAAAAAAATAAATTCCTAGCAGAAGAAAGTTCGGCCACGAGCAATTTACGGGATGTAATAAAAGTCATTAGTCATTAGTCATTAGTCATTAGTCATTAGTCATTAGTCATTGGGCATTGAGAATTGGGCGGAGCGAAGCGGAGGGATTGAGAATTGGGCATGGGGCTCTAGCGTTGCGGAGGGATTGGCCCGCGCAGGGCATTGGGCATTGGCCCGCGCAGGGCATGGGGCTCTAGCGTTGCGGAGGGATTGCAACAGTTAACAGTTAACAGTTAACAGTCAACAGTCAACAGTTAACAGTTAACAGTTAACAGTCATTAGTCATGTTTTGCTGTCGCCTCCGAGCTTTCCGTACAACGTCATCAGGAAGGAGGAAGAGGGAAGAAGTTATTGGTTACTAGCTTCGAGTTGCCAATCCTATAAAGGCCCAATTCCCAATTCCCCATTCCCAATTCCCAATTCCCAATTCCCTACCTCATCACTTGCCAATCCATAATCCGCCACTGTCCATCTTGACGGATTAAATCGTAGCGCACGCGCAGGTTTTCGTTGCGGGAAGAAACGAGCTGATCGCGATCGAACACATCAGCTTTTTCGGCTACTTGGGCTTCTACTTGCGCCCGATCGGGATTTGTCGGATTTGTCGTAACTCCTATAACTTCCAGCTTGTGTACGTAACGCTGGTAGGCGTTGTTTTTCTGTTGAGCATCTGCCATCAATTGCCAGCGAGACAAAGCCGGTTCTGTCAGAACTGGCTTTAATTCCTCAACAGCGTGGTTGGGGCCCAAAGCCGCTGCTTTCGCCGACAGCCAGCCTTGAATTATTTGTCCTGCAGCCTGCTCGGTGATTGGTCCCGACACAGAAGCGCTCGGTTCGGGGGCCGCAGCAGTAGCAGCCGGGATTTCGACAGGCAGTGCTTCCAGGCTGACAGAGGCTTGTTCTCCTCGCAGGGACGGGCCCGAAATGGCTTGCAGGGCACTCGCCAACAAACTGAGTATTAACCACAGAAGTAACAAACTCAGGACACCTGCAGCTATCAACAAAGCCAGCTTGTTTGGAGGCATGGACTTGACTTGCGCGGAAACTTGTGTTGTTTTGGTGCGCCAAAGATCGCCAAGTTCGCCTGCTACCCCCTGACCTGTCCCTGTGCCCCGCCCGCTTGAACTCGGACGCCTGCGGTTTTTTGAGGTCGGCGGTGTCGGGCGTGCCGTTGCTGTCGGGAGAGAGACTGCCGCAGCCGTTCCGATTCCTGCCGCCGCTGGCTGGTATTTCGGGTTGGAGGCTGCCGTAGAGGTGTCTGCCGGTACGGGGGTCAAGGTGACGCTACTGGCTCCCTGCCCCGCAGCAGGCGGCTGCGGGGGTGCGGGTCGGCGATCGCCCGTCGGTTGCAGCCGTCCTTGGGGTTTGCCCGATCGGGGCTGCACGACCACCCATTCGTTAGCAGTTTCGCCGTCCGAGGGCAAAGCTTCCAAGTAAGCTTGGACTTTCGGATCCGCAAAATAATCTTTCAACGAAACCGACTCCGAAGCCAAGTCGCGGAAGTGCGGAAACACTTCTTCTTGCAGCCAGTGTTCGGCGTACAAGCACAGTCCGGGCAACAAATCGGGAGAATCTTGGGAATGTTCGCGAATGAAAGCTAGGGGTTCTTTTTCCGAACTGAGTTCGAGAGCTCTGCTGGCTTCTTCTGTTTGGCCCAGCAGCAGCGAACACACTGCTTTTTCTAGGTGAACGTCTTGGCGGCGGCCGAGCTGCATCAGCATCAGCTTGGCGCGGCGGATCATCGCAGGTGCTCTGGTGGCAAATCCTTGGGCTAACAGCGTGTAAACCGACAGGTAAGTAGCGACTGCCGAGGGGCGACCGGCTTCGGCTTCAAATAGGGTCTGCTGCTCGCTGCTGGTTAGGTGTTTCCGCAGTTGCTGGACAAAGCGGAGGAAGTCTTCTATGCCCAAACCCGATCGGTCGTCTCCCGAACCGTCGATCCCGCCCCGTTCTTCGAGCATTTCTCGCAGGATTTCCAGTCCCTGGCGGCGCTCGGCGACTTTTTCTTCCGGGAGCGACAGTAATTCTAAAATGTTGTACGGACGGAGTTTGTATATATCGGCTTGCATTTCACCCCTCACGCTTGGAAATAGGCTTTCGCGCAGCAGCAGTTGTTGACCTGCTTCTAATGATTTGGCGGCATTTTGGTATTGACCTTGCTGCCACTGTTCGCGACCGAGTTCGAGACATGCAAGACTTACTGTTAAAACTATATCCGGCCGCACGAGCTGGGGGTCGCCGAAGCGACCTTCGCCGATCGCGATGCTGCCATTGTTGAGATACGGACGACCCAGTTTCTGTACGAGTTCGTATTCCCCCAGTTCTTGCAGTACGAGCAGAGCTCCTACGAATTGGTTGTCATCGATTTCAATACTTGGAGTGTGGGGATCGGGAGCAGCGTCTAATGCCTTAGACTCTGCCGGAACGATTTCTCCTGCCTCTTGCAAAACTGTGGTCTGCCCCGATGAGGTTTTCAACCTCTGCTTGGCTGCGATTGCTGCTTCCGACTCTCGATCGTATGTTTTGGCTAAAAAACTGGCATCGTAAGCTTTGCGCCCGTCTGAGTCTGACAGAACGGCGCAGGCTTCATCGAGCAGTTGTTTGCGGGCGACGATCGCAACTTCGGAATACTCCCGGCGCGGAAGCTGTAAAGTTCGATCGCGGTGAGCCTGCTGCAACTGTTCGGCAGTAGCTTGAATCGGTAGACCCAAAATCCGGTAGTAATCTAGTGGAATTAACACTACGTCCACTTCCCCAAAGCGCTAGCAACTGAATTAGCCTATCTTAGCTAAGGTTGGTTTGTAACAAAAGCATTAGTGACAACTTGAGGACGGTTGCTCCCGGAGTCGGTTGAACAAGTCCAAGGATTTTGCCCCCTGTCTCCCTGATTTTAACAACTGGTGAACTGCTGTACAGAAAATCTTCGATGTTTTCTGGTGCGCTTGTGTCCTCTGTCGGTTTACATTTAGTGTTTACCAAGCCGATCGGGTATTAATTTTTTATGGTTCAGGAACGGACTTTACCAGCTTTTGACGCGCAAAGCACAACTATTTCTCGGGATGAAGGCTTGATGCTTTACGAGGATATGGTTTTGGGGCGCTTTTTTGAAGACAAGTGCGCTGAGATGTACTACCGGGGCAAAATGTTTGGTTTTGTCCACTTGTACAACGGCCAGGAAGCGGTGTCTACTGGCGTAATTCGATCGATGCGCCGGGATAGTACGGATTACGTCAGCAGCACCTACCGCGATCACGTTCACGCTTTGAGCGCGGGCGTGCCGGCGCGGGAAGTGATGGCAGAATTGTTCGGGAAGGAAACCGGTTGCTCGAAGGGCCGCGGCGGTTCGATGCACATGTTTTCGGCCGAACACCGATTGTTGGGAGGCTATGCTTTTGTGGCTGAAGGAATTCCTGTAGCTACGGGGGCAGCTTTTCAATCGAAGTACCGGCGCGAAGCTTTGGGCGATGAAAGTTCCGATGGCGTGACTGCTTGTTTTTTTGGCGACGGTGCTGCAAATAACGGACAGTTTTTTGAATGTTTGAATATGGCTGCTTTGTGGAAGTTGCCGATTCTTTATGTTGTGGAAAACAACAAATGGGCGATCGGCATGGCCCACGAGCGAGCTACTTCTGACCCCTTGATTTACAAGAAAGCTCATGCTTTTGGCATGGCTGGAGTCGAGGTTGACGGGATGAATGTTTTGGCCGTGCGGGAAGTTGCAAAGGAAGCTATCGCCCGAGCGCGGGCTGGCGAAGGCCCGACTTTGATCGAGGCTTTGACTTATCGCTTTCGCGGTCATTCTTTGGCCGATCCTGATGAGTTGCGCTCTAAGGAAGAGAAGGAATTTTGGTTCCCCCGCGATCCGATTAAGAAGTTGGCTGCTGATTTGATCGATCGAACTTTGGCAACTGCTGAAGAATTAAAAGACATCGAGAAGAAGATTCAAGCAGTAATTGACGATGCGGTAGATTTTGCCGAAAAAAGTCCCGAACCCGATCCGAGCGAACTGTATCGCTATATCTATGCTGAAGATTAGTAGTTAGTTTGCGACATTTTGCGGTTGCAGCCTACAGGATAAAACCTGTAGCTGCAAGCATTTCAAGCTAGAATCAAAGGTAAACTTTCTAGACAAAAAGAGGCGGTATGATAAATCTCGATCGCGATCGAAGTCTAATCAGCAAAAATATAAGTGCAGTTCGAGTCAAAGTCAAGCTAACGAATGCAATTGATGAAGAGTTAGTGAGTCGAGGATTGCTCAATCCAAATCTGTTGCGCGTGTATGAAGCAGAAGCACTGATAGATAGTGGCGCAGTACGCACAGCAATTCCTGTAGAAGTCTGCGAACACCTCGGATTAAGAATTCGGAGTCAAGAAATAGCAAAATATGCTGATGGCAGACAAGAAACAGTAGGATTGACCGGGCCTATTCTGATTGAACTGGAAGGGCGCGAAACGATTGAGGCGGCAATGGTTTTAGGCGATACCGTGCTAATCGGTCAAACTGTGTTAGAAACATTAGATTTGCTGGTAGATTGCAAAAATCAGCGTCTAATTCCCAATCCCGAAAATCCCGAAAGACCAGTATTGAGAGTTTAAGCTGTTGCGGCATTTAAATTCTATAGAACCCATTTGACATCTTTGAGTTTTTAGGTTGGGTGGATTTACGCGGGCGAGAAACCGGGTTTCTTGGAGTTTTTGGTTGGGTGACGAGAAATATAGACAGAAACCCGGTTTCTGAGATTTACGCAGAATAGATATCAAATGGGTTCTATAGCATTTCAACCGAAAGATGAGGTGCTAGGAGTGGGCATAGGGCATAGGGCAAGCAGGGCATACCTCACCAAGCTTGAAAACCGCTATATGTCAAAAAAAATCAAACAATGAGTGTGGTGTCCCGTCCGCCCTAAAAATCTAATTTAAATGCACAACAGTTTATCGATTATATGAAAGATTTTCAACGCGAATGCGATCGCCCCTGCGGATATGTTTACAAAATCGCGATTCCCTCTCAAAAGTCTGGACTAAAGTCCTGAATGCAAATTTTTAGAAGGTAATTAACAGAGATTTACGGCTACTGCTTGCAATTCTTTAGCTTTTTCTTCGGGCAGTGCGTCGCTGACAAACATTCCGGCGGCCAGTTCAGTTCCTGCTAGATATTTTAGCCGATCGCCCGATCGGTAGGGCGGATAAAATTCAGCGTGCAAATGCGCCTCTGGATGAGGTTTTCCGTCGGCGGGCGCTTGAAACCAAGCCATCAAATAAGGAAACGGGCGGTGCCACAAACCGTCATATTTGAGAGTGACTGTTTTTAAAGCTTTAGCGAGAGATTGGCGCTGTTTTTCAGTAAGATCGATGAATGTAGCAGCAGGGGTTATGGGCGCAATCCAAACTTCGTAGGGGTAGCGGGCGCAAGCCGGGACAAAGGCGATCGCCTCTGCGTCTAAATAAATAATTCGCTGTTTGTCAGCAATCTCTTTTTGAATCAAATCTTGCAGCAAACCCGAACAGTTTTTTTGATAGTAAACCGACTCGCATTCTAACATCCGCGCCGGCACCGGAGGCACAAAAGGATAAGCATAAATTTGACCGTGGGGATGGTGCAAAGTCACTCCCACTTCGACACCGCGATTTTCAAAAGGCAAGATATATTGAATTTCAGGATTGCTGCCGATAACTAAAGTGCGATCGACCCACACTTCTAACAGCAATTCCAAGTGAGATAACTCTAAAGAACCGAGGGAAGCCAGCGGATCTTGAGTAAAAACAACAACTTCGCAAACGCCGTTAGCTGGCAAAGTTTCCACAATATTTGCAGGTGCATTTTTCCCCTGCAAAGTCATCGAAGGAAAACGGTTCTCAAACACTGCTATATCGTATTTGCCAGGGGGCAATTCTGTCGGAAATTTAGGATTAATTGTAGCAGCCAGCGGGTTGTATTCCGGCGGCGGCATGAAAGTTCTTCCCTGACGGTGGCTGGCGTAGGCTACCCATTCCCCCCGCAAAGGATGCCAGCGAAAATGCGGGTTTGCCTCTGCGGGTTTAGGGCTGGGGCTTACGGCTTCTATACCTTCGGGAATTGGGTAGCGGCTGTACAGTTTCAGCGGGCGGCCGTCGGGTTTTTGCAACGTTTGGAAGTACATTTAGGTTGGGGCGGGCGATCGCTTTTAATAGATTTTAGGAGTAGAAAATGCAGGGATTGTCGATCGGTCTGCACCCCATACATACTCCCCTCTCTCCCCTAGCTGGCAACGCTTTGCAAACCTGCTAAAGGCTCAGTCATGTCACTTTTGATGTCAAGTTCTTCCGCAGGCGGAAAACACTGAAATATTTGTTCTAGTCCCGTTAATTCAAATAGTATTCTCACTTGTTCGCTCATGGCAGATATCAAAAGTATACAAGCGCTGTCTCTCACTAATTTCACGATCGCCACTACAGCCATCAACTCAGAATTTTTCAAGAAATTGATATTTGAGAAATCCAGCATAATAATTTTGCCCCCGCTTTCAATTAAGCGTTCTATTTCTTTCTGCAACTTATTAAATTGAGATTTTTCCAAAACCTCATGAGACAAAACAATTTTAACTATCGCGCTCATTTTCACCTCAACTCTTGTTTGAACTGTTAAAGAACTTTTGATACCAACCCAGTACGGTGCAGGCGGCGCACCTTAGATTTTTACCCGCAACTGGCAGGTACTCGCTAGCAAATTTGCTGCTGCCGCTGACAGCAGCGACTTCTAGAGAAGCACAAGCGGGCCAGTTTATTCCACGAAATTAAATTATAGGCAGAACCGTTAAGATTTGCCAGCAATTCAATCACCCGCTTGGTAGTAATGTGAGTATAAGCTGTCAGAGATCGATCGACAACTCGATCGATCCGTGTTGGAATACCTGTAAGCTGCCAGCCTTCCCACAAAACAAACGCCCGGAGCAGCATCAGCCAAAGCCTGATATTTATTGTAAAATTCGGCATTTTCCAGAGGCGGAACCGGGTAGTAAGAGTCTGCGTCAGCTTGGGGATATTCGCAGACAATGCCGTTGCCGCCGATGCGGTTGCGAGTATCAACTATCGAGACTGTTTTTCCCGCCTGAGTTGCTAGTCTTTCAGCATTGACGCTACCCGCAAATCCTGTTTTGAGAGTTAAATAGTCAACCATTAAAATCCCTCTAGCACTTAGAACAAAATAAGTTTTCAGCGAGTAATATTGAGTTTTATATCTCAATATTACTCCCTAAAAACTTTCATCATCCCTTCTGAAGCCTGCTTTTTTTCGGCGATCGCACTTTCGATCAATTCCAGCATTTCGCCCCAAGTATTCTCCCAAGAAGTTTCGGCCAAAAAAACATCTACTTCGCTCAGCCACTTAGTGCGATCGTCCGAACTTTCGCTCATGATTTCTTCTGCAGCAGCAACAAATTCTGCAACATTGCTGGCAATCCGAACCAAACCCTTTTCTCCGTAAGGCTGCACCGCAGTTCCGATCGAAGTAGAAATCACCGGTTTACCCGCAGCCAGGTATTCTAGAGCTTTAGTCGGACTAAAAAATTTAGTTGATTCGTTAATCGCCAACGGCAGTATTCCTAAATCCCACCCCGCAATATAGGCTGGCAATTCTTGATAAGATTTATAGCCGAGATAGTGTATGTTTGGGTTAGTTGGTAGAGTTGCCCGATCGATTTTCACCACCGAGCCAACGATTGCTAAATGCCAGTTTGGTTTCGCTTCAGCAATGCCGCCCAACAGTTCGATGTCCGTGCCTTCGTCTATAGCGCCAAAAAAGCCCAAACGCGGGTGAGGAATGTCTTGTTGATCTGCAGGTTCTTCAGAAATATTCCTGGCTGTAGCAAAGTGTTCTTTTTCGATGCTGCTGGGGAAAACATGAATGTTTGCGTGCTGGTGCTGTTTGGCTTCGCAAAGGCTGTGCGTGCCTGTAAATACGATGCTGGCGCGCTTTAATAGTTGGGTTTCATTTGCTTTAAAATCGGGGTGCTGGCCGTGAAATGCTGACAGTTCATTCATGCAGTCGTAGACTACAGCTAGCGGCTTTAAGTGGTTTGTGAAAGAGACAGCCATTGGCGTATAATACCAGAGTACGTACTGGCGAATTTCTGCTGCTTGAAACAAATCATCTAGCATGGCTTGCTGAGCAGTTTGTGCTGTTTGTTCGCTAATTTCGTCGTTCAGGTGCGGTACTATTACCCAGACTCCGCTGGCGTGGATGCTGACATCAAGCCACCAATCTGTAACCGCGCTCAAAATCGGTTCTTCTACAAAGAATACGCGACGATTTTTGGCACAGTGGCTTAAGAGATGTTGCGGGCGCTGATAGACGGAATTCCACCGCAAATGAGACAGGCAAACTATATCTAGTGCATCTAAGGCAGCAGCTTTTGATAAGTTGGCGCGCATTGCCGCCGAGGGAGCAAATTGAGAGGGCGATTTGGCGGGATCTATAGAAGTAAATCGGATTTCCCAAGCTCGACTTTTATTGCTATAATTATTTTTGACTGAGTTTTGTGGGGGGGACATAATTAGCCTCGATAATTGGTCAATTAAATTTGTGATTGAGAGATCCTTCTGGGCATTGTCTTGGTGAAAGTTGCAAGCATCAATTTGAAAACTTGTATTATTGACGACCAAATGCCGCATTCATTAAAAGCAAAAAAGGCAACTTTTGAACAGCAGAAAAATACCCTTATCTGCTTTTTTCCAAGTTGAAACTAGAGATAAGTTAATGTGTTGAGACTTGCTATTGTTGCTAAATTTAACCCAAACTTTTTGCTATTACTTCTATCTGAAGGATGACTTCGTTGTCAGGGCGCGCTTAGTTTGGATGGCGGGTTGAAAAGCGGTTAAAATGCCGATCGACCTTGTACAATGACTTAACTAGCAGGTAAGGGGTTATACCTTTTGAGATTTGCGGTTGGCGAGTGAATTGAAAAATTGGGAATGACTTATGAGTCAAGGGTTTGAAGCTTGCCTGCCGTTAAGTTATTTTGTTAAATCGGTATTAACTTCGAGGGAGTTTGACTTGTTTATTTGTTAAAATAGAGAAAAGTGCGATCGAATTTTTGTTTTCCTGTTATTTGAAAAATCTCGCCTTTTTTCAACTTATCCGATCGCTCGCAAGGAATATTTGTCTCCTAATATATATCAACTTTAGCATAAGTTTCTAACTTTCGATAGATTAAGAAATAACAGTTTATGTCTTCGGGTTAAACAGAGTGGGTTGGCGCGGGTTTATTTAACCTGCCTGCAACTTTTAAAGCTGTGGGTGAAGGGAACCCATACAGGTGATTGAGAAGGGTGCAGTATCTCAAGTTAAACCCACCTCTTGCACCCTTCTGGGCAATACCTGAGAAACCAGTTGACAGAGACGAGAAACCTAGGGCTTTATGCAAGTCTGCGACAACTGATAGAAGAGAACCTGTGGCAAAAACCGGGTTTCTGACCGCGAATTTAGCATCACAACCTATATCTTTCGTTCAGAAACCCGGTTTTTAAGAGCTGCCACACTGTCTGACAAGAAACTAAGGTGATGAGATTGACGGTGGGGTACGAAGTTAAATTAAGGAGGCAGGAGGAGGAAGGCACGTTTGCTGGAGGGAATCCCCATAAATAAATTCTTTTCTCCTGCCAGCAAGCGCGCCAAGTTTTCGGAAGCTTTTCTTCAGTCTATTTTGGCGATTGCCCCTCCAAAGGCAAAATCTTGCACCATCGAACTCTTTAAAAAATCGTGGGGGAAACCCAATTCAATTGCACTTACTTTGTCTAATTGCTGCATTTGTTCGGGAGTTAATTGAAACTCCAAACAAGCGAGATTTTCCTGAAGTTGCGAGAGTTTGCGGGAACCCACAATCGGAATAACTTTGACTGACTGTTGCCGCAGCCAATTCAGGGCTACTTGAGATGCAGGTTTGCCAATTTCGGCTGCTATGGAGCTAACTTCGCGAGCAATATTGAGGTCTCGTTCGCTAATTTTTCCCGATTCAGGTGAATCAAGGCGTTTAGTTTCGTTGGCGGTTTCTGAAGTGTTGTATTTTCCTGTCAGCAAGCCGCCTGCTAGGGGGCTCCAAGCTGTAACGCCAATGTTGAAGGCTTTTGCCATCGGGAGCAAATCCCGTTCGGGTGTTCGCTCTTTTAAAGAATACTCGATTTGCAAGCCGATAAATGGTGTCCAACCGCGCATTTGGGCGATCGTATTTGCTTGAGAAACAATCCAAGCGGGTGTATCGGAAATGCCGATATAAAGAACTTTGCCGGCGCGCACCAAATCGTCAAAGGCGCGCATTACTTCTTCGATTGGGGTGGTAAAATCCCAAGCGTGCAGCCACAGCAAATCTATGTATTCAATTTGCAGTCGCTTCAAACTGGCCTCTACTGCTTGCACCATATTTTTGCGGTGGTTGCCGAAACCGTTGACTTCGCCATTTTTCATGTTGAGGCTGTACTTAGTGGCAACTACCCATTTTTCGCGATCGGCTGCGATAAAATCGCCGACATATTTTTCGCTGGTACCGTTGGTGTAGAGATTCGCCGTATCAATGAAATTGCCGCCTGCTGCTGCAAATGCGTCGAACATTTGGCGGCTTTCTTCGTAGGAACCGCCCCAACCCCATTCTTCGCCAAAAGTCATGGTTCCGAGGCAGATTTCGGAAACGCGGAGTCCGCTGTTACCTAGTAGTTTGTATCTCATGTCGGCATTTTCTTAGTTAGCTGCTGTTAACAGTTTAGATCGGGATTTGCCGTACTGTTGCCATCAGTCTGCGGTGGCGGGCTTTGGCGGTGGGTTAGGGCTCTGCTGGATGTTGAATGTTTTGTCAAGTCAAAATGCCGTAGCTGGCGATCGTGTTACTAATGTATTTAAGATTACATTGCTAAATTAAAATACAGTAAGATATCAAAAAAGTTATCTACCTTTAGATAGGTATTTGTTGAAAGCAATTAATTTTAAAAATTACTATGTTAATCATCAGAAAACCTAATTAAAATATACAAAAAATATGTAGCTAAATTAACTTTTTAGCGTTATAGTGATTTACAGAATACAAAACCTAGGTGACTCACTTGGCTGATATCGTTGATACCGCCGTTTCGGCAGGCTCTTTTACAACTCTAGTTGCTGCCGTTAAAGCTGCTGGTTTAGTAGATACTCTCAAAGGCCCAGGCCCTTTCACAGTTTTCGCTCCTACAGACGAAGCTTTTGCTAAGCTTCCCGCAGGTACTGTAGATTCATTGCTTAAGGACATTCCTAAGCTCAAAAAAATCTTGACTTATCATGTCGTTTCTGGAAAAGTTATGGCTGCTGATGCGGCTAAGCTGAAATCTGCGAAGACAGTTGAAGGCTCAGAAATTAAAATTGATGCTTCCAATGGTGTCAAAATCAATGATTCTACCGTTACCAAAGCAGACGTTGCTGCTGATAATGGTGTCATTCACATCATCGATTCAGTGTTGCTTCCTGCGTAAGCACGGATTTAGATAGCGCAAAACTATCTTGAGGGCGGTGGCTATGGTTAGCCACCGCCCTGTTTTAGTTGAAATTTAAATATTGTACGTAGAAAACAGGTGACAAGCCAAGTGCCTTTGTACTCTGGGGCTGCGGGTTGATGGTTAGATGCTGTGCCGCCGCACCCAAAAATTCTCCCAGAAACCGGGTCGATCGGGGCTTGTCCTAAATAAGATACAATAAGAAACACAAGAAAAGTGCGATCGACATTATTTGACATTCAAGCTATGCAATCTACAACTGAGTCCGAACAATCGCTTACATGGTTGCGTTTTGCAGCGTTTAATTAATTAAGAACTAACAAGTAATAACTAAATGCGTATAATTGTTGAAGGCTGGCGCTTTTTGCCGCACTCCTACGCGATCGCCAATCAATTTCAGCTACTAGAAATGCTGAAATATCCCAACTTAGAAATTTTCCACAAAGATATCCCCTATCTAGACGAAAACTGGCAGCCAGCAACCGGTTTGTTAGAGGCAACTGCTGAAGCAGCAATAAAAAATATTCCTCACCCTTGGGCGTCTCTAGAAGCAGACGCTACGTTACGGATATCAGTACCTTACAATTTTGCACCCTCAAATACAAAACGGACGTGCTTGTTTGCCACAACAGAATGGGGAATTCTGCACAACGAAAACTTTAGAATAACGGGCGCAGCTTCCCTCTTTGAAGGACACAGCAACTCCGATATAATTATTGTTACGCCTTCCCATTGGTCGAAAACCGGATTTATCCGCAGCGGTGCGAATCCCGATCGCACAATTGTCATACCTTGCGGCATCGATCCGAATATATACAAACCTTTAACAAAATCGGAACGCGAAGCTTTGCGAAAACAGCTAGGATGGGAGGGCTTTGTATTTTTGAATGTCGGTGCAGGATCTCCAAATAAAGGCATCGATTTATTGTTAAAAGCTTTCTCCGTTGTAGTTGAAAGTCATCCCGAAGCTAGATTAGTATTGAAAGGAGAAGAATCAATATATGAGTCGGATTCTCTGCTCGCTAAAAACATAGACGAACTGACATTTGACGAAGCAGAAAAAGTTTTGCCGCGCATGGCTTACATAGGAGAAACACTGTCTTTTGAAAAAATGGCTCAACTTTATCAAGCCGCCGATGCCTACGTATCTCTTTATTTAGCAGAAGGGTTCAATTTGCCAGCACTAGAAGCAATTGCTTGTGGCTTGCCGCTCATCTGCACTAAAGGTGGCCCGACGGATGATTTTACAACTCCAGATTTTGCTTGGCACGTGGAAAGCACGTTTCAAGAAGGTACTTCTAACGGTATGCCGATATTTCGCCTGATGCCAGATTTAGAACATTCGATCGCCTTAATGAAAAATATTATAGAACAGCCGGATTTGTGCGATCGCTCTCGCGAAGCAGGCCCCAATTTTGTAGCGGGTGGGTTTACCTGGAAACACGTTGCAAACCAACTCCTAGAGGTACTTTTGCCAAGTATTCGATCGCCAAATTAAACAGGGTGCGATCGAAAACTTAGCAATTTCCGATAATTAGCGCTGGCAGGGCGCTGTTCGGAATTAATATAAGATACAATAGGACAGCAAGTTTAAGCTTCAGACGTTATTTGACATTCAAGCTATGCAATCTACAACTCAGTCCGAGACAGAGCAGGCGATGGACGCTCCCAAACACGGCTTGCCCGTTACCATCATTACAGGATTTCTCGGCAGCGGCAAAACAACCCTGCTCAACCACATCCTGACCAACCAGCAAGGTTTAAAAACAGCAGTTTTAGTCAATGAATTTGGCGAAATCGGCATCGACAACGAACTGATTGTCACCACCGACGACAACATGGTTGAGCTCAACAACGGCTGCATCTGCTGCACAATTAATGAAGATTTGGTAAATGCAGTTTACAAAGTTTTAGAACGTCAAGAAAACCTCGATTATCTAGTAGTAGAAACAACCGGACTCGCCGACCCCCTACCAGTTGCTCTAACTTTTTTAAGCACAGAACTGCGCGATCTAACCCGTCTCGATTCGATAGTGACAATAGTAGACGCAGCTAACTACAGCTTAGATTTGTTTAACTCTGAAGCAGCTTACAGTCAAATAGCTTACGGCGATATAATTATCCTCAACAAAACAGATTTGGTTGAAGAAGCAGATTTAGATTTGTTGGAAGTTAAGATTCGCGATATCAAAGAAGGTGCTCGAATTGTGCGAACAGTAAACTCGCAAGTTCCCCTACCGCTAATCCTCAGTGTCGGGTTGTTTGAATCGGACAAATATTTCCAATCTGAGGAAACTGCTAGCAGTCACGAACATCACGAACATCACGAACACGAACATCACGACCACGGCCATCACGACCACGGCCATCACGACCACGGCCATCACGACCACGGCCATCACGACCACAGCCATCACGACCACTCCGACCATTTAGAAAATGACGGATTTACTTCAATTTCTTTCCAGAGCGACAAGCCGTTTTCTCTGAGAAAATTTCAATATTTCTTAGACAACCAACTGCCAACAAACGTGTTTCGCGCGAAGGGGATTATGTGGTTTGAAGAAAGTCCGAAACGGCATATTTTCCATTTGAGCGGCAAGCGATTTTCGATGGATGATGACGAGTGGAAAGGCGACGATCGCAAAAACCAGCTTGTTTTGATCGGTCAGGGTTTGGATACCGAGACTTTGCGATCGCAAATCGAAAACTGTCTCTGTATGCCTGCACCCAATCGCGGCAAAGGTTTTGGGAAAAACTAAAGCTTGAAAATTAACCAGGGAGACTTGGCTGCGATCGCCAATGTCTAACAGTTCGATCGTTCGGACTTTAGTCCGCACAATTCTGAGGACTAAAGTCCGAACGATCGAACCAATGTTAATTCGCTTGTACTCAAGAAACGTTTTGATTTTTACACTTAATTGTCAACTGTCGGCTGCTATAAATGCGAGTAATCATCCAGCGAGTCAAATCGTCTCAAGTCCAAATTAACGGTGAAATTGTCGGCAAAATTGGCTGCGGACTTAACTTGCTTGTAGCTATTGCAGACACCGACACCGAAGCAGAACTCGACTGGATGGCTCGCAAATGCCTGGAACTGCGTTTGTTTCCCGACTCTGGCAGCGAGGGCGGCCGCTGGGACAAGTCCGTACAAGACATCGGCGGCGAGTTGCTGGTGGTCAGTCAGTTTACGCTGTACGGGGACTGCCGCAAAGGTCGGCGACCTTCCTTTGAGCGATCGGCAGCTCCTGAACGAGCCGAAATTTTTTATGATAAATTTGTCGAAAAGTTGCGCCAGAGCGGCTTAAAAATCGAAACAGGCGTGTTTGGAGCCATGATGCAAGTCTTTATAGATAATGACGGGCCGGTGACTTTGGTGCTGGAGAGAGAATCGGCATCAATGGTTTGACAGGCCTCTGCTACATAAGATTGACATAAAGCGGACAAGAATGACATCTCGGACACTTAAAACTTATTTCCTGTGTCTGCGTAGGGAGTCGGCTCCTTCTACTCAACAGGCGTTAATTCAGGACTAGCCATCCTTACTCTATCTCTTGAGACCGACGCTAAATTAATCGCGGCATTCAAATCTCGATTACAACTGTTACCACAAGCCTCACAAACAAACACTCGCTCTTTTAGAGGCATCGGTTGAACGTGGTCGCAGTTTGAGCAAGTTTTCGATGAGGGATACCATCTATCTACTACTTCCACCACAGTGCCGTAGATGGGAGATTTATAAACCAGTTCCCGTCGAAATTCATAAAAGCCTGAGCCTAAAACGGCTTCAGCTAGTTTGTGGTTGGCCGCCATCCCAGAAATATTTAAATCTTCGATGCGGATGTGAGCGTACTTTTTGCTGATTTCTGTCGTTGTTTTCTGCAAGAAATCTCGTCGCCTCGAAGCAATATTAGCGTGTTGTTTACCAAAATTGCGCTCAAATTTTTGAGCGTTTTTAGATTTTTTGGTACCAAGTTTTTTATTGCCTAATTGCTTGTTTCTATTGCGGTACTGTAGTTTCCCTAGCTTGATTTTCGCTTTTTTTAGGGAACCTGGCAGTTGGTATACAGTACCGTCACTCAAGGTGGCAAAGGTTGAAACTCCTAAATCTATACCCGTCGGTTCACAGACAAAGTGATATAAAGGGGGGATTTTGTCGGCTTTTACCGTGAAACTGACATACCATTTATCGGCTGTACGGCTGATGGTAAATGTTTGAGAACAACAGTTGTACCCAATAGCTTCTTTCAGGCGAAACGTTCCCAATGTGGGGATTTTTATCCGATTGCCGGCACTCAGAAATATTGGCCCATTGCTGCTGTCTACGGTAAACGAGTCCCCGGATTTCTTGCGTTTGAAATTAGGAAACCCGCTCCCTCCTTTAACAAAGCGTTCTAGACCTCTATTGAAGGCAATGAAGGCGTTTTGATAAACGCGGGATGATAAAGTGTTAGTCCATTGATATTCTGGTTGTTTCTTAATGAAGTTGGTGAAAGTTTTTTTGATGAGGCCCAGTTTTCGGGTACGGCTGACTTTGATATCCATCACGCCCAAGTAAAGGGTACGAACCATGTTGTAACAAAACCGAGCGTAACCGGCGTGTCGCTTCATCAATGTACGTTCACAATTGTTGAGTTTGAGTTCTAGCTTAATGGCGTACATAGCCGTGCGATGGAGTCAGGAGTGCCTTCCTTTGATACTGATTTTACCAGTCACAGACCCCGAAAGACAAGAACACCGTGTTTTTTTGTCCATGATGTCTTTAATGTCACCAAACGTCTATGAAACTGCGGTTTAGTATCACCTCTTCTCTTGTCTTCCTTTGTGTCCTTTGCGTCTAAGCGCTTCGCGCAGGCTACGCCAACGCGGTTCGTTCCCAAAAATCCCTTGCGCCTTTTTCAAACAAATTTCTAAATTAACCGGGTTTCCCAACTGCTGTGGCGTAGCTTCTGAAGATAGTGCAGTTCGCTACACTCTGCCTACTCTCGATTCCAGAATCTCGATCGCCCAAAATCGGCTCAAACAGCCAGTTAGTAAATTGTCCACTCACAGGCCCCAGAATACCGTCTGTCCGAGGAGCGATCGCCCTACCCGAATTACAGCTCAGAATGCTTGTACAGTAAGGCTTTAAGGACAAAAAAAACAATCTTTCACAGCCAGCGCTTAGAATCAGATTCAGCAGCCAAAAACTGTTGCATGAGAGAGTGGAACACTGACATAACTGCGATTATCTCTACTTCCCTATATTCAATGTATAGAGAGTTGAATCAGCACAGCAAGCGAAAACGCCAGCAACTGCCGCCTCGCTCTCTGACAAATGTCCTCGCACGCTGTGCGCTACCACCAGATAAACGCCATGACTGTCAAAACTGCCACCAACACCGCCAACACCGCCAACTGCAACACCGCTTCTGGCTTCAACTTCATTCCGGCCGCCGCAGGCGAACAAACTGCCGAAATCAATACTGCTCCCAGCCTCGATGTTCTGGCTTTGGCTGAATTTGCCCTCCAAGAATTGGAAGCCGAAATGAAAAATCCCAGCCGCAGCGCTCGAGCGGTGGCGATGCGGATTGCTAAGGAAGTCGAACGGATTTGCCAAAAAAGCGATCGCATCCAAGTTTCCGGCGAAGTTGAAGCTTGGCAAATCACCTTGGCCGAACACCGCTTGCAAAAAACTCTGCAATTCTACCGCCTCGGTTCCAAACAAGGCCGCGTCGAACTCCACTCTCACCTGGCGGCGATGATTTACCGCCATGTCGCTTCTTTCCGATCGAACTTGAACTTCCAAGCTCGCTATAACATGATTGAAGACTTTTTGCAAGGCTTTTACATTGAATCTCTGCGAGCTTTCCGCCGCGAACACCAAGTCGATGTTACTTACCAGCCCCGCACGCAGCTAGAATTGGCTGAGTACATGGCTTTCACCGAACAGTACGCCAAGCGCCAAATCGGCTTGCCCGGCCGCAACCGCCAGCGCCTGATCGTGCTTCGGGCTCAAGGATTTGCCAAGGGCCAGCCTCCAGAAACTGCGATCGACATTGAAATGGCTGTAGAGTCGGGCAAGGGAGAAGATGCAGAAATGTACAGCCGCTCTCCCGCGGTGCAACAAGTGCGCGAACAAATGGTTTCGGAAACTGTCGATCCGGCTGATGCTGTACTGCGCGATCGAGTTGTCTCGGAATTGATCGCTTATCTCGAAGCCCAAAATCAGCCAGAATGCGTGAACTACTTAATGTTGAAATTGCAAGATTTTTCGGCTTCGGAAATCGATCGCGTTCTCGGTTTGTCTTCCCGCCAGCGCGACTACTTGCAACAGCGGTTTAAGTACCACGTCGAAAAATTTGCCCGCACTCAAAATTGGAAACTCGTCCACGAATGGCTGGGTGCTGATGTCGATCAAAAGCTGGGAATGACTTCGCACAAATGGGAAGAATTTCGCGCTCAACTGTTGCCCCAAATGCAGCAACTGTTAGAAATGAAGCGGAATCAAGAAAGCGACAAGGCGATCGCCGCCGCGCTCAAATGCACTCCCAAACAAGTCCAAAAACGCTGGGCGCAACTGTTGGATCTGGCAAGCCAGACTCGCAACAGCAGCCAAGGCTAACGGGTGATCCAATATGAACGCAACTGTTTTCTTGAGGTCACCAAAGGCGATCGGTGCGGCGCAATCTCCAAAATGCCCGCCCCGGCCTCCCCTTTCAAATCTCCCACAGGGGAGGCTGGATTGTGAAAGCTTTTGAGCTAATTAAATATATTAAAATTGCACTATTTTTGGTTGATGTTTATGCTTCCCAGGCTATCCCTGGGAATTTGTTTTTGGAGTAGAAACAGGCTGTCCGGCCTGTTCCACAAGAAAATTTAATTTTTATTTGTTTTTGGAGTAGAAACAGGCTGTCCGGCTTGTTCCACAAGAAAATTTAATTTTTGTGGATTTGTTTTTGGAGTAGAAACAGGCTGTCCGGCCTGTTCACAAGAAAATTTAATTTTTGTGGATTTGTTTTTGGAGTAGAAACAGGCTGTCCGGCCTGTTCCACAAGAAAATTTAATTTTTGTGGATTTGTTTTGAGAGTAGAAACAGGCTGTCCGGCCTGTTCCACAAGAAAAATTAATTTTTGTGGAACGGGCATCTTGCCCGTTCTTGAGAATGGTGCAGCATCTGATTTTAAACCGCCGATTCCCATAAATAACGTAGCGAACCCAGATTTGGTATGATCGTCAACATCAACGATCGCGCCCCAACAGATATTATAAAATTTATGTGTCTCAAACCCGGAGAGGAACTGGCAGAACGCTACAAAATCATCGATCGATTAGGACAGGGAGGATTTGCCGTAACCTACAAAGCTGAATATCTACAAAACCCCGCAAAGCTCCCCTGCGCGATCAAGGAAATTCCTTTTCCTCAATCAGAAAATCCCCTAGTATTGGAAAGAGCAAGAAACCGATTTCAAAGGGAAGCTAGCGCTTTGCATCTTTTGGGAAAAGATTCGCGCATTCCCGAATTATTCGATCGCTTTGAAGAAAATGGCCATTTTTACTTGGTTCAAGAATACGTTCAAGGAACTCCCCTCACTCAAGAACTCACTCAAGGCCAGCAGTGGAACGAAACACAGACGATCGCCTTTTTACGGGAAATTCTAGAAATTTTAAGTTTTATTCACAAAGCAAATATTGTTCACCGCGATATCACACCTTCTAACTTGATTCGGCGCACACAAAATCGTAAAATTGTTTTGATTGATTTTGGATCGGTCAAAGAAATCAGCACCTTGACATCTAACAGTACAGGCGAAATATTGACATCGCAGGCGATCGGCACTAAGGGTTATATGCCCGCAGAACAATACAATCCGCGGTCTGTCCCGCAACCTTATAATGATATTTATGCAGTAGGAATAATCGCGATTCAAGCCCTAACCGGGCGGCGTCCCACCAATCTGCCGCAAGACCCCGATACTTGCGAAATTATCTGGGATTATTCAACATCAGATCGACGGATGTTACAAATTAGCGATGGTCTAAGAAATATTTTAAATAAAATGGTGCGTTTCCACTTTCAGCAGCGCTACCAATCCGCTACTGAGGTTTTGGAAGCCTTGGATTCGCCACCGCCACCACAACAACCGGACTTTATCGAGTTGCCGATCCAATTTGTGAGACAGCACTTGCGCCCGTTGTTGTTCGGATTTACGGGACTTGCGGCTGTATTGGCGATCGTACTTTTAATCCCCAAAATTCCCCCGCTAGTTCCCAGATTTCAGCCGCAACAACCGCTGACTGCATCATCCGCCGATGGTGTAAGTTCCGGCGAAAAACTCTTAGTCCAAACCTCCGCCCTGTGGTCAAAACAAAGGGGAATAAATGAGTTTGCCGACGCAAATTATCCCGAAGCTTTAAAATTGCTCAAACAGTCCTGGCGAGAAGACCGCAAAGATCCAGAAACTTTAATTTACATCAACAATGCTCTGCTCGAAGCAATCAATGCAGAATATTACACGATCGCAATTGTTGTTCCCATCCGCAGAAATCAAGACGGCAGCATCCTCAACGCCAACTTAGCAGAAGAACTGCTGCGAGGCATTGGTCAAGCTCAAACCGAAGTTAATTTAGGTATCCTCCCTGCCAATGACAGCAATAAAGACTTTCCCGGTCAAGGCTTTCTCGAACCAAAAGCGATTAAAGGAAAAGGTCTCAAAGTCATCATTGCTGATGACGGCAATATCAAATCCTACGCCAAGCAAAGAGCAAATTACCTCGTCACTCAGCCAAATATTCTAGCAGTCATCGGACACTACACCAGCGACATGACCGTAGAAACAGTAGATATTTACAATCGAAATAAACTCGTCGCAATTTCTCCGGGAAGCACCACAGAAGAACTGACCCGCAAACCTCGAAAATATTTCTTTCGGACGGCTCCGACAACTAGCATCGAAGCTGAAGCTTTGGTAAATCAACTATTGAAAGTAGGGCAAAAACGAGTTGCCGCTTTTTACAATCCCAACAGTCCCTTCAGCGCTTCTTTGTGGGAAGAATTTAAACAACAATTTGAATCCGCAGGAGGAACGACTTTTAGAAGCAGTAATTATTACGACTTATCTAAAAATAATTTTAACGCCGAAGCTGCAATCAAAGAAGTTGAAAAAAACCCAAAAACAGCTTTACTTCTAATTCCCGACGGTCAAGTCACTAATTCCCTGGAAAACGCGATCGAAATGATTAAAGCTAATGACGATCGCAATTGGATTGTCGCCCCTTGGACGCTGTACGAACCGAGAACGCTAGAATTAGCAAAACAACTAAAATCTGTAAAAAAACTCGGCGTATCCGTATTTTGGCATCCGTTAATCAGTTTTGACAAAAAATTTCCGCTAAACGCACAAAAATTGTGGGGAGGCCCGGTCAATACTCGATCTGCCTTGACCTACGATGCCACCAAGACGCTGATTAAAGCCCTAGAAATGCAGCCGGAACCCAGCCGCGAAGGAATGCAAAAAACCTTAGCAGCTCCCAACTTTAAAGCCGAGGGAGCTACGGGTATAATTGAGTTTGACTCAAAGACTGGAAATCGGAAAAATCCTCCTAAAGGAGTGGCGCATATTGTTTCGTGTGCTAGAGAAAAATTTGGCCTGACTTTTGTGCCGATCGAATTTCCGACAGCCGTTGCGGCAGGTTTAAAGTGCGATTGAACTCATATCTTGTGCCATTCTCAACAAACCTATAAGGGGGGGGTTTACCAACCATAATTACCTCAAATCAATCATCTCATAAATCTGTCCCCGCCCCAGGGTACAATTATTCATCGATCGTCTGGCAAGATGCGGAATTGAATTCATATCTTGTGCCACTCTCAACCAACCTATAAGGGTGGGTTTTACTAACCATAATTGCCTCAAGTCGATCGCCTCACAAACCCGCGACCACCTATGGCGATCGCCACCGGTGCAAGATATCTATTTATTAGATATATTAAACAAAGCTAGTTTTTTTTATAATAACGCTTATGACTGTCAATCTCGCTCCCGCCACCGCTTCTAGCCTCAAACCAGAAGCCCAGAACGTTTTGGCGCTCAAACAAGTCTTGCAGACAATAAATGCCGATAGCTGTCCGGGTTTGTATAACTTTCACATCCACACAGTTAACTCCGACGGGCGATCGCAAGCAGAGAGTGTGATGGAACAAGCAATAGCCGTCGGCCTCAAAGGTTTAGCTATCACCGACCACCACACCACCAAAGGCTACGATCGAGCTCAAATCTGGCTGGATAATTGGAAATTAAACCATCCCGACAAAATTAGCGCTGCACCAACTCTCTGGACAGGGGCTGAAATTAATGCTGAATTGCTCAACAACGACGTACACATTCTCGCTTACGCCTTCGATCCAGAACATCCCAGTCTCGCACCTTACTTGCGAGGGGATAGAGGTACGGCCGGCAGCGCTTATTATCCAGCAGCCAGGGTAATAGAAGCTATTCAGGAAGCAGGAGGTTTAGCAGTTCTGGCACATCCTTGCCGCTATCGATCGACCGCCGATAAACTCATCCCAGAAGCAGCCGGTTTCGGCATTGACGGGGTAGAAACTTACTATGCTTACACTAATCCCAATCCTTGGACACCGAGTCCGAAACAAACTGCTTTAGTCAAGGATTTAGCAGAAACTTACGGTTTGCTGGGAACTTGCGGAACCGACTCTCACGGCCTGAATTTTTTAGTCAGAATCTAGTAGTTGGGGAATTGGGAATTGTTAGCTGTTGACTGTTGACTGTTGTTATTTGTTAGCAGCAACCAATAACTAATAACTAATAACTAATAACTAATGACTAATGACTAATGACTAATGACTAACGTTCTGGGAACAACTGACAAGACCGGTTAGTTGGCTGATTTGCCCAATCCAAGCGAGAATTACTAAATCTATCCATCCAACCTTCCAAATAAGTCCGATTAGCCTTTTTTTCCTCTGGATCTGAGGTATTCATGGGATGAGGTGCTAAACCCAAAATAGTCGCTGTCGTCACGCAAAACATCGACTTCTGAAAACTTTGGCAAATTTGCACGCGCACATCGTCTTCGCCGCGACAGCTACTGCGGTAAATTTCTTGCAAATAATCCGGCAGAAAATGCCGCATATCTTGCATCAATTGAGTGGGCGGAATGCCTGCGCCTCCGATCGGCAAAGGGTCAGCAAATAAAGCCCCGTAGCCAAAATCTTTTTGTTCTTCGGGGATTTGATGTGCTTGGGCGTTGTATGAAACTACTCCAAAAAATGCAGTGCCTCGAAAGAAAATTGCCTCTACATAAGGCACTGCTACATCTGCTAAAAATGTCAAGTTAGCCGAGGCTGGAATGATATCGCAGTCTCGATCGCCAATCTTGACGCTGTAGGTAATTGGCAGACTGGCGGCACCGACCAAACCTGCTAAGATAAAATCAACTACGTCTGCGATCGACTTAATTTGACCGGCTTCGTAGCGATCGGACAAATTAATAAACAAATCGCTCATTACCCGCCAAAACTGACCCAGCCCGCTGTAATAAGACAGCATCCGTATTTGTTCTGGCAAAAAATTAGGGAAGACTTTGTGCAGTCCCTGCATGAAAAAATTGCCTTTCAGTTTAGCTGCGATCGCCTTTTGAGCCAAACTGCTAAATTCCGGGGAATCCAAATAACTATCCAAACCCCCGCCGCCGTGCCAAAGCATGGTTCTCATCACATACTCAGCATACTCAAAATTAATACGATCGTGCCACAAATAGCGGATCAATTTCGGTCGAGTTACTTCTCCGTTGAAATATTTAAAAAACGGGAAAATTACTAAAAACTGTTTTTCAGCGATATAGTTTAGATTGCGGGAGTAGGCATCTAGAACTATAGCGTAACTTTTGAGAATTCCGACAACTTCTACTAGATTTTCGGTGGATTCAGGAAGCAAAGCTTTGCCTGATTCCAAGATGTCAATGTAGGCGGATAAAGGATGAGCGGACGGTTTTAATATGGTACTTGTCATTTGATTTGAGTCTTCATTGAAGGAAAGCACGACACGGATTTTGACAGGGATAAACCGATGAATTATCGAGGGTCAGCCAGAAAATAGAAATAGGTTTGTAGTAAGGACTTTGGTTTTTTATTGATGGGCTAAAAGCTGTTAAGATACAGCATTTCTCGGATTTATCTACAGCCGTATGCTGTATTTTATCCGATTTAAAGCTGCTCTAGGAATTGCCTTTCTCAGTACGAGAATCTTGACTAAAAGCTTTCAATAGAAGACTAAAGTCATGACTGCAAACTTATAGCAGATGTTATTCCAAGTTGTGAGCGATCGTTTTAACTTGAGCGGGTACAGCCGATACAATTGCGATCGCAGTTTTCTCGCTCAAGCCAACTAAAACTCCAGGCTGCACTCCCATGATAGCGATAATTATTGCTAAAACCAGCGAAGGAATGCGATCGCGCCAGCGGACTTGCGGCAAGTTCACCACCAAATCGGAAAGGCGACCGAAAAAGGCGCGATTGACCATAATTAAAAAGTAAACAGAAGTCAAACCAGTGCCGATCATGCAGAGCAAAGTTTGCACGGGAAACACTGGCAAACTGCCCCGAAAAATCAAGAATTCAGCAATAAATCCCGCCAACCCCGGAATACCGGCACTAGCCATCACGCCGAGGATCATTAAGCTGCCAATCATCGGTAAACCGCGATCGGGATTGAACAAACCTTTGAGCACGTCGATGTTGCGGCTGCCGGATTTTTTGTAAACAATACCGACACTCAAAAATAGCAGCCCCGAAATCAAACCGTGGCTAACCATTTGCAAAACAGTTCCCAACAGACTAATCGGAGTGGCTGCGGCGCTAGCTAACAAAATGTAGCCCATGTGAGCGATCGAACTGTAAGCTACAATTTTTTTCATATCTTTTTGGGCGATCGCGCAACTCGCCCCGTAAAGCACGCTTACCACCGCCCAACTCGCCAACCAAGGCGCAGCCACCGCCCACGCATCGGGGAACAAACCCAAACCAAAGCGCAGCATCCCGTAAGTTCCCAACTTCAAAAGCACCCCCGCCAGCAGCACCGAAACAGGCGTCGAAGCTTCTACGTGAGCATCCGGCAGCCAAGTATGAAAAGGCACCAAAGGCATCTTAATTCCAAAAGCCAGCAACACCCCAGCTAGTAAAATAATTTGCCTCACCAAAGGTAAAGGCAATCCACCTTGCAAATGCGATGCACCCGCTGCACCAACCATATCGAAACTAGAAGCACCGCTGAGCCAAACAGTTCCCAAGAAAGAAGCCAGCAACACAATGCCAGAAAATGCAGTATAGATTAAAAACTTAGTAGCAGCATAACCCCGGCGCTCGCCGCCCCAAATCGCAATTAACAAATAAAGCGGAATCAATTCTACCTCAAAAAACAGAAAAAATAGCAGCAAGTTTTGAGATAAAAAAGCCCCCGTCACCCCGCCACTAATTAACAGCATCAAAGAATAATAAAGTCGAGGTCTGCGGATAGACTCATCCGTAGCGTAAAGAGCGATCCCTGTCAGCAGAGTATTCAAAATTACCAAAGGCAGAGACAAACCATCAACGCCGAGATTGTAATTCAATCCCAAAGTATCGAGCCAAGGAATAAATTCCGAAAACTGCAACTGACTCGTACCGGCATCAAACTGAAATGCCAAAATCACCGAGAGAATAAAAGTCACGCCCGCAATAGCGAGCGAAGTATTCCGAACTATTTTAGAACTCACCGCACCGGGCCAGAACCCAATCAGAGCGGCCGCCAACATTGGTATCCAGATTAAAGCACTGAGCATCAATTAAAACTTCCTTTGCTACGCAGCTTTTAGAACTATATTTAACAGTAACGCAAACTAACTGCACAAAGAAGCGATCGGCTAATTTTTTTTGTTAACATAGCTTCAGATGTATTTGGAACCGTCCCATGACCTCAAGTCTTACAGAAAGTCTCGCAAACCGGGAAGATTTGCAAATTCGATCGGCAATTCCTTCCACCCGCCTCACAGTTGCCGACTTGGAACAACTGCAAGGTATACTCTCGGAAGCACAGCTAGACTACCAATTAGAACTGGTAGACGGGAAGATTGTCATTATGGGCGGATCGGACATTGTATCGAGCGAAATTGGACTTGAGTTTGGCAGACTTTTACTAAACTGGGTCAAACCCCGCAAACTCGGACGAGTGTTTGAGTCCAGCGGCGGGTTTATCCTCCCCAATTCCGATCTGAGAGTTCCCGATGTTTCGTTTGTGACAGCCGATCGCCTCAAACAAAGTAAAAGATATTTTGCCGAACTCGTTCCCGACTTAGTTGTAGAAATAAAATCTCAGTCCGATCGCCTCAAACCCCTGCGAGAAAAGCTCCTCTCATTCATCGAACTCGGAGCAAAAGTAGGAATATTAATCGACCCAGACAAGCGCACAGTAACAATTTACACTCCGACAGCCGAGCCAGTTGTATTGAGAGACGGCGACAGGATTTCAATACCCGAACTTTTACCCGGTTGGGAAGTTGCGGTAACAGAATTGTGGCCGATAGAATTTGAGTAAACCTAGAGAAAAAAGCAGGCAAACCCAAATAAAATCATCTGCGTTCATCCGCGTTCATCCGCTGATATCTGCGGTTAAAAATTAAATAAAATTAGAGCTAAAACAGACAAACCCAGAAGAAATTAATCTGCCATCACCTGCGGTTCAAAAAAGCCAAATAATCAGCGCCAGCAACACAGCAACCCCCCCCGCAATAGTCAACACATAAAACTGCGATTGACCGGTACCGGTGTACTTCAACCCTTCACCGCTGAAAATTGTGGCAAAACCGAACAAATTCACCGCCCCGTCTACCACGTACTTGTCAGTCCAAGCGCTGATTTTAGCAATAGAAGCCACGGCCCAAACTACAGTCAAGCGGTAAACTCGATCGATATAAAAGTCGTAAGCAAACAAATCCTGCACCGCCGGCACCGGCAGCCGTACCGGTCTAGGTAAAACCCCGTACCAATAAATCGCCACCCCAACCGCAACGCCAATCAAGCCAGATAGCATTAAAAGCGGAACTTCCAGAGTCTTAAACAGCAAATTTAAAGTATCAAAATCTCCAGTTTCCGCCCAAGGCCCAGTCCAACTAATTAACAGTTGCCACCGCTGCAACATCCAAGGCACCAACAGCCCGATTACCGTCAAAATTACCATCGGTAATGCCATAGTCCAACCGACTTCCGGAGTTCTGCGAGTTTTCGGCTGCGGTTTTCCCACAAACACTAAACCGAATACGCGAGTTAAATTTAGCGCTGTTAAACAGTTAACCAAAAGCAGTACCGCTACCAACCACAGCGGCACCGTCCAAAAACCGTTTAGCCAGCGCCGCATTGCCCAAAAGTTTCCCAGAGGCAACAGCGCTACCATCCCCGCAGCGCCTACTAAATAAGCCGCAGTCGTGGCGGGCATCTTCGACCACAACCCACCCATTTCGGTTAAATCTTGAGTGTTGGTTGTCGTAATAATTGACCCTGCGCTCATGAATAGTAGTGCTTTGGCGATCGAGTGCGTGAACAGCAGCAGCAAAGCAATGTCAACTTCATTGAGTCCCACCGCGATAAACACTAAACCCAAAGAAGCGCTGGTAGAATGCGATAATGCTCTTTTGATGTCGATTTGGGCGATCGCCACCGCCGAAGCACCAACCGCCGTCACCGCACCCAAAACCACCAACACCACACCAGCGATCGGCGACAGCGCTAAAACAGGCTGAAGTTTAATCAAAATATAAGCGCCAGCACCTACAACAACTGTATTCCGCATAATCGAAGCCGGGTTTGGCCCTTCCATCGCCTCGTCAAGCCACAAATGGAAGGGAAATTGAGCGCACTTGGCTGTAGGTGCGGCGATTAAAGCCAACCCTAAAAGAGTCGCTACCACAGGAGACAAAGTTGCAGTTTCCGCCCATATTTCTAAATCGGAAAAATTCAAACTTCCGGCTAAAGTTGAAAGTGTCACTACTCCCATCAGCAGCGGTACGTCTCCTACACGCTTTGTTAAAAACGCATCTCTAGCGGCTGTTACTACTAGCGGTTGAGCGTACCAAAACCCTACTAGCAAATAAGTTGAAAGTGTCAGCAGTTCCAACAAAGCGTAAGTTAGCAGCAGCGAGTCGCTAATGGCAATGCCGCTAATTGCTGCTTCAAAAAAACCCAGCAGCCCAAAAAATCGAGCTAGCGCCCAGTCTTTTTCCATGTAGCCGAGAGCGTAAATTTGTGCTAGCAAACTCAGAACTGTAACTAGCTCCATTGCTCCGACGCTGATCGCGGAGATTTCTATGGCAAAAGACAAATCTAGATCGGCTGCTTGCACCCAGTGTACGATCGACTGTTGGGGCGGTCGATCCCAGGTTGCTCTAAAAATCACCGTTCCGTGGATGAAAGCCAATACAGTCATCAACAAATTGAAGTAAGCTGCGGGTCTCGGCCCTGTTTTGCGAACTGTTCCCGTAGACCACGGCAAAGTTAAAATTGCTCCAATTAAGCCATACAAAGGAACCCACCAACAGGCTTGGAGGAGAAATTCAGTCATTTAATTTATTCCTTAAACTTCAAATTACTGGCTGCCTAGTAGATCCAAAAGCAGTTCCAGGCGATCGCGCCGCACCCTAAAGCTTTGACTAAACTCGATCGTATAGTTTTGGCAAAATAATTTTCACCTAAAATTCACTATACATTAAACCATCAAAAATGATAATTATCTGAATACAAATTTACTGTTTTTTCAGAATTGGCAATCAAAGAAAAAAGCCTGCAGATTGGTTGAGACTGCCTTTTTTTCCTGTTTGCTGGCGATACCTCTTTTGAAATCCCCATCTTTCCCCACTTTCATCAGCTCTGCCTTCACCTACCGAACTCTACTTTACAAGTATTTTTACTCACTCGACTCCCCGATCGCCACCGACATCTACTCCTCTCAATATTAAGATTATTAAATAAATATTAAATTATTTTAAGTAACATAAAAATTTTTAATTTTTGTTATTAAACATTATGATGTTAGTTTATATTGTCAAGGTGGACAGCTTCCCCTATTCTATAAGGATAGGAAGCTTTACACTGCATTCCTAAATAATGTGGCCTTCCCCGTCCAAATTTTGAGATAGATCAAAGATTTGTAACGGTAATTCCGCTCATGCTTAAATTGGAGATTCAAAAATGTCAATTGCCGTGGGAATGATTGAGACAAAAGGTTTTCCCGCTGTTGTGGAAGCTGCCGATGCTATGGTTAAAGCTGCTCGCGTTACCCTCGTGGGCTATGAAAAAATCGGCAGCGCCCGCGTCACAGTAATTGTGCGCGGCAACGTGTCGGAAGTCCAAGCCTCAGTCGCAGCCGGAGTGGAATCCGTCAAGCGGGTGAACGGCGGAGAAGTCGTCTCTACCCACATCATCGCTCGCCCCCACGAAAACCTAGAATACGTTCTGCCCATTCGTTATACAGAAGCAGTAGAACAGTTCCGAGGCTACTAATTTCTTAGCCCACAGAAAATTAATTTGACGAAAAGTTGGACTAAAATCAGGGCGACCGTCAAAAATTAACAGTACAGTTTAGTTCCCCAAATATTCAATCAGGAGTAAAACCAATGGCAATTGCAGTTGGCATGATCGAAACCCTAGGCTTCCCCGCAGTCGTGGAAGCAGCAGACGCAATGGTCAAAGCAGCCCGCGTCACCTTGGTAGGGTACGAAAAAATCGGTAGCGCTCGCGTTACAGTCATTGTAAGAGGAGATGTCTCGGAAGTGCAAGCTTCTGTAGCCGCTGGAGTAGAGTCGGTGAAGCGCGTTAACGGCGGACAAGTGATGTCCACCCACATTATCGCCCGCCCTCACGAAAACTTGGAGTACGTGCTGCCGATTCGCTACACCGAAGCTGTAGAACAGTTCCGCGAAGGCGTCAGCGGCATTCGCCCCCTCAACAGATCTTAAGACGGGCGATCGGCTGTTAGGGGCGTTTGGGAATTAAAAATTAAAAATTAAAAATTAAAAAGCGCAAAGTTTTTGATTTAGCATTTTTAATTTTTAATTGATGCGGGTATGGGATATTGGTTGTTAGTTATCAGTCATCAGTCACGAGTCATTAGTTACCAGACGAAAAACTCTATTAAGCAGACATCGGACTGAGGAAAGCTAATTAAAAAAAGACAAGTGACAGCGTAAAAATGACAGTTACCAATTACCAATTACCAATTACCTAAAATGCAAATGGCCAAAGTTCTCGGCACAGTTGTCAGTACCCAAAAAGAGCCGACGCTGAGAGGATCGAAATTTCTACTGCTGCAATTCATCAATGAAGAAGGCTCGCCAGTTCCCGGATATGAGGTAGCCGCTGACTGTGTGGGCGCTGGTATCGATGAATGGGTTTTAGTGACCAAAGGCAGCGCAGCCCGGATCGCGCCCGGAAGCGAAAATCGTCCGATCGATGCTCTGGTAGTAGGCATTATAGATACTGTCAATGTAGAAAACCGCCTCATTTACAGTAAAAAAGACGACCCGTACCGCTAGTTGGCCCGAAAGCAGTTGGCCCGAAAGCAGTTGGCAGTTGACAGCGAACCACTAACAACTAACAACTAACAACTAACAACTAACAACTAACAACTAACAAAAAAAATTTTCAGCTTAGGAGAACTTAATTTATGGCAGTCCGCAACGTTGCGGCTCCCCCGACGCCTTGGTCGAAAAACTTGGCTGAGCCCAAAATTCACGATACCGCCTACGTACATTCCTTTTCTAACATTATTGGGGATGTGCATATCGGTCCAAATGTGATGATTGCCCCCGGAACATCTATCCGCGCCGATGAAGGCACTCCATTTTATATCGGAGAAGGAAGCAACATTCAAGACGGAGTAGTGATTCACGGCCTAGAACAAGGCCGAGTCAAAGGGGACGACGACAAATCCTATTCTGTGTGGGTGGGAAAAAATACTTCCCTCACCCACATGAGTTTAATTCACGGTCCGGCCTACGTGGGCGACGAGTGCTTTATCGGCTTTCGCTCTACGGTGTTCAATGCCAGAGTGGGCGAAGGCTGCATTGTGATGATGCACGTATTAATTCAAGATGTGGAGATTCCCCCCGGTAAGTACATACCTTCGGGAGCCGTCATCACTAATCAGCAGCAAGCCGATCGCTTGCCAGATGTTCTAGATTCAGATGTAAAATTTGCGACCCACGTCATCGGCATCAATGATGCTCTGAGAACGGGTTATCGCTGCGCTGACAACATTGCCTGTCTAGCACCAATTCGCAACGAGCAAGCTAAAAACTCAAATATCACTCCAATGAATTATTCTACCCAGACCGGCTCGCAATTGAGTTCAACTCTTGCCGATAGCATCCGCAATTTACTGGCCCAAGGATACAGCGTGGGAGCCGAACACGCCGACGCGCGCCACTTCCGTACAGGTTCTTGGCGCACTTGCGGCCCGATTTCCTCAACCCGCGATTCAGAAGTCATGGCGGCTTTGTCAGCTTGCATGGCCCAGCATCAAGGAGAGTACGTCCGCTTGATCGGGATTGACACCAAAGCCAAGCGCCGCGTACTCGAAGAAATCATCCAAAGACCGGGAGACAACGGCTCTAACGGTTCTAAGGGAACTCAAACTTACAAATCTAACGGTAAGGTTGCACAAGCTTCTCACTACAATCCCAGTTATGTGTCCAGCGGCAAATTGAGTGCGGAAACAGTGGCGACTGTTCGCGGCTTGCTATCTCAAGGTTACAAGGTGGGGACGGAACACGCCGACGCGCGCCGCTTCCGTACCAGTTCTTGGCAAAGCGGGGCTTCGCTGCAAACGAGAAATGAATCTGAGGCGATCGCCGCTTTAGAATCTGTGATGAACCAGTACCCAGGCGAATACGTCCGCTTGATCGGGATTGACCCGAAAGCTAAGCGCCGCGTGGTAGAAGAAATTATTCAGCGTCCCGACGGCCCAGTTGCTCAATCGGCTCAGTCTGGTGCAACATCGGGATTCAAACCAGCAAAAGGTAAAGAAGCTTACACTGGTGCGGTGGCGAGCAGCGGCATCTTGACCGGCAAGACGATCGAGCAAATCCGCAACCTGCTCTCCCAAGGCTACAAAATTGGCACGGAACACGCCGATCCGCGCCGTTTCCGCACCGGTTCTTGGAGCAGTTGCGCGCCCATCGACTCCAACCGCGAATCCGAAGTAATTTCGGCTCTCGAAAGCTGTCTCAACGAACACAGCGGCGAGTACGTCCGCTTGCTCGGTATCGACTCCAAGGCCAAACGCCGCGTACTCGAAGAAATCATCCAGCGCCCTTAAAAATGCCTGGTAATTAGCTTGTTTCTCCCGTTAAGTGCTCGCGTTGGGCTAATGGGAGAACCAGCCCTGGAATTCAAGTTGAATTTTAGATAGTTAGAAGCCTCAATAGAGAACTTTTGGTCAAACTTTTGGATTTTCTGAAACGAAGAGAGAAAATCTAAAAGCACTCACAGGACTTATTCAAAAATTGGTTCGATCCGTCGGTGACTTGCACGGGCAAGGTTCGCCGCACAACCTACGCAACGCCGGTTTGAGTTAATACTATTTTTCTAAAAATATGCAGCGCCCTAATTGTAGGGTGTGCGGCAGTTTTAAATTTGTGGCATTAAAGCGCAAATCTCACGGCAGATAGCCTGACAGGTGGGTATGAGATCCAAACCCAAAAAATATTGTGCAGCACGATTTTTAGTTTCATGGTATAAGTGACGGTAGAGCTTTTTCAGCATTAGTAAATTCTAGTTTTTTAGATGATACGGTTAAATTGTCTAAGCCTAGAAAACCTATAAATTAAAGTGCTTTTATCTAAAAAAATAGCTCATTTCAGGGAAAAGTTGAATGTATCTATCGCCACTGCAATTAAGTAGCAACTCTCAGATTTTGATGAGTGGCGATGTAGTTGTGAATGAGAGTGCGGCGATCGCCCCAGGAGTCATCCTGCAAGCAGATCCGGACAGCAAAATCTCGATCGCCGCCGGTGCGTGTATCGGCATGGGAGTTATCCTTCACG
>NZ_JADEXD010000048.1 GCF_015207285.1 Tychonema sp. LEGE 07203
ATAAAATTGAGTTGATGTGGAACAGGCATCTTGCCTGTTATTGAATAAAATTGAGTTGATGTGGAACAGGCATCTTGCCTGTTATTGAATAAAATTGAGTTGATGTGGAACAGGCATCTTGCCTGTTATTGAATAAAATTGAGTTGATGTGGAACAGGCATCTTGCCTGTTATTGAATAAAATTGAGTTGATGTGGAACAGGCATCTTGCCTGTTATTGAGAATGGTGCAACATCTCAGTTAAATCCGTTACCCAATCTGTTGCCGAACTTCCCTCTACTATATGTTAAGAATAACCGAAATCAAACTTCCCTTAGATCATCCTGAAAGTGCGATCGCCGACAGCATTCTCAAAAAGCTGCAAATTCCCCCCGAAGAATTGCTCGGCTATGCCATCTTCAAGCGCAGCTACGATGCTCGCAAAAAAGGGCAAATCCTCCTTGTTTATATTGTGGATGTAGAGACGGCACAGGAAAAGCAAGTTCTCGATCGCCTCAAAAAAGATCCTCATGTCACGGTAACACCAGACATGAATTATCGCTATGTAGCCGCAGCACCGAGCAATTTGACGGTTCCCCGCCCCCTTGTGATCGGTACGGGGCCGTGCGGGATGTTTGCAGGTCTGATGCTGGCACAAATGGGGTTTCGCCCGATCCTTTTAGAACGGGGCAAAGCAGTGCGCGATCGCACCGCTGACACCTTTGGATTTTGGAAGAAAAAAGCAGAATTTAACCCAGAATCTAACGCTCAGTTTGGCGAAGGTGGCGCGGGTACTTTTTCCGACGGCAAACTCTACAGCCAAGTTAAAGATCCTCAGCATTACGGGCGGAAGGTACTGACGGAACTTGTCAATGCTGGAGCTTCACCGGAAATATTATATATTAACAAACCGCATATTGGCACGTTTAAACTCGTAGGAATTGTCCAAAGTATGCGGGCAAAAATTGAATCGTTAGGCGGAGAAATTCGTTTTCAAACTCGTGTAGAAGATATCCATATCGAAAATGGCAAAGTGCAGGGAATTACCACCGCCAGCGGAGAATATATTGCTAGTAATTATATAGTTTTGGCGGTGGGACACAGCGCCCGCGATACTTTTGAAATGTTGTTTTCGCGTGGGGTTTATATCGAGGCTAAACCTTTTTCTATTGGTTTTCGGGTGGAACATCCCCAAACAATCATCGATCGCTGTCGTTTTGGCGATCGGGCGGCCCACAAACTTTTGGGTGCCGCCGATTACAAACTGGTTCACCACTGCCAAAACAATCGTTCTGTGTACAGTTTCTGTATGTGTCCCGGTGGTTTGGTGGTGGCCGCCGCGTCGGAACCGGGGCGACTTGTCACTAACGGAATGAGTCAATATTCTCGCAACGAACGCAATGCTAACAGCGGGATTGTGGTGGGTATCACGCCGGAAGATTATCCCGGTCATCCTTTGGCGGGAATTGAATTTCAGCGTCGCCTAGAAGAACGGGCATTTGAGTTAGGAGGAGGTACTTACAACGCCCCTGGGCAGCTTGTGGGGGATTTTTTGGCGAATCGCCCTTCGACGGCGCTAGGAAGCGTGCAGCCTTCTTATACGCCGGGAGTTGTGATGACTGATTTGAGCGAAAGTTTGCCGGATTTTGCGATCGCAGCCATCCGCGAAGCGCTTCCGGCTTTTGACAAACAGATTAAAGGATTTGCGATGGATGATGCGGTTTTAACTGGGGTGGAAACGCGCACTTCTTCGCCGATTCGGATTAAGCGCAGGGAAGATTATCAGAGTTTGAATACAGAAGGCCTTTATCCTGCTGGGGAAGGTGCGGGATATGCGGGTGGAATTCTGTCGGCGGGGATTGATGGAATTAAGGTGGCGGAGGCGGTTGCTTTGAGTATTTTGCGATCTTCAAATCACTAAATTTGAGGCTGGATTTGAGGATTTTTAGATGATTTGAGGATAGCCGTCAGTTGATTCATACGCCAGAATCAGCAACGCCCTTTTTTTTACCGCAGAGGGCGCAGAGAACGCAGAGAGAAGAGGGAACAGAGGTATTATGGTAATGTCAAATCCAGTACAATCAGCACGCTCGAATTTCTCTCCCCTTTCTCTGATTCCTCTGCGTTAAGAGCGGTTAGATATTTTAGATATTAAAACTGGCGTTGCTGAATACAAATATGAATTCAAGATTTCCCAATTCGATCGGCCAAGTATGGTGAGCTTTGTAACATCAAGCAAAAAGTTGATTCATACGCCAGAATCAGCAACGCCCCCGATCGAATTTCCGTATCCGTGTATTCCGGTGTCCAGCCTTCTGTGGTGGTAAAATAGCGCACTGCTTTAATTTTCCGGGCCGCAGTCAAATAAAACCAGTGTTCTGTATTCGCCGGTACGTTGATAAATTCTTCTGGCTGCACTGTGAGTTCCACTTGGCTGCCGTCGGGCCGCACGAAGCCAAAAATGCCCTCGCCTGCTACGATATAGCGCACTTCATCGTCGGCGTGGATGTGGCACTTGTTGAATTTCGACAGCACGGTGTCCAGGTTGGGAATGTCTGGGTGCAGTACGATTAAGTCTCGCGACTGATAGCCTGCGCTTTCCGACAACTGTTGAAAGTAGCCGTCGAGGGCTTGCAGCACTTGTTCTTTTTGATTGTCGTCAAGAGCATCTTTCGCTAGCAATTCCTGAATTTCTGGGTTGTCACCCACGGGCCAGCGGTTGAGTTGAATATTTAAGGGAGCGAGTTCGCGCGCAATTTCGCTTTGTTGAGTGTAGGTTGTACCGTCTTCGAGTTGCAGGATAGCCATTTTTTCACGTTTTGATTTTTGATTGACAGACCGCGAAAGATGTTTGTCGATCGCACCTGTAGCAGAATCACAATTTTAACGCTAATTTCTACAGGACTTGCAGGGGAGCCCAGAAACCGGGTTTTTTTACGCAATACTTTCGTTACACACCGTAAATTCGGTAAAAAACCCGGTTTCTTTGTCGCAGTGCGTCCAGGACTGATGAACAGTTCAATATTTGTCGCGATAATATTGATAAGTCGGTCGTCAGCTACCACCTCCGCGACCGGCAATCCCGAGTTCTTAAATGTAATTTTTGCAACAACCATGCCTACTTATACTGGAATTTCTAGCGAAGCTTTTCAGCATCCCCTCGATCGCCAAGCCGAGACAGCACTGCGTAGCGTACCTGGATTTGACTTAATTGCCAGCAAATTTGTAGAATTTGTCTACGAACGACCGCAATTCGTTTACCTAATGGGAAATAGCATTCAAGTCGGCCCGCGCCAGTATGCCAGCATTTATCACATATTTCGGGAGTGCGTGCAGGATTTAGATATTTTTCCAGAACCGGGTTTGTTTGTTTCTCAAAATCCCGCCGTTAACAGCTACGCCCTAGGAAAAAACCAGCCTTACATAGTGTTAAATACCGGGCTTTTAGATTTGTTAGACGAGGCCCAAATCAAGACAGTGCTGGCTCACGAGTTGGGACACATCAAATGCGGCCATCCAACTTTAAATCAAATGGCGATGTGGGCGATGAGCGTCGCATCGACTATTGGCGAGATGACTTTCGGGCTGGGAAATATGGTCGGCAGCGGTTTGATTTACGCTTTTTATGAGTGGCGGCGCAAGGCGGAATTGTCGGCGGATCGGGCGGCTTTGTTGGTGACAGATGATTTGAATGTCGTGATGAAGACGATGATGGAACTTGCGGGAGTTAGCAGTAAATATGCTGACCAATGCAGTTTGCAAGAGTTTATCCGCCAGTCTGACAATTATCAAGAGCTCGATCGGGACAATCTCAACCAAGTGTATAAATTTTTACTGTACAACGGCGGCCAAGGCGTGATGCTGAGTCACCCTTTCCCGGTGGAACGGCTGCGGTATTTGCGAGATTGGGCCACTTCCGAGGAATACCGCCAAATTAAGCTGGGAAACTACAAGCGGGCTGTGGCTGAGGGTGCGGTTGATGTCGAGTCACAAGCGCCTAACAGCGAGACGGAGGCTTTGCGCCGTCAGATTGAAGAATTGCAGCGGGAGATTGACAGACAAAAATCTCAGCGAAACTAAGTTTAAATTCCTCATCACCAGGCAGAGCCTAGGAACCAGCTAAGGGGGCGGGGTGTCCCACCGCCCATTGTGTACCGATTTACCGATTGGTACACAATGGGCATCCTACAAGAGCCTAACTGAAAATTTACCGGATTTGGGCGAGAAAGTAGAGTAGAAGGAAGTTAAGCTGCGGATATCCCATCGGGTTAGATCCAAATTATATTTGAGTGGAGCCTCCCGATCGCGATCGGGAGGCACTCGCAACTAATCTCCAATCTAAAAACTGTCCTCTTTTTTCGGAAATCTGTTTCTGAACAAGTGTAGTTTAAATCTAGAGAAGCTTATAACTCAATGGAGCTAAGAAAAAAATGATTATTGATAAACCCATGAATACTCACAAACCAAATTCTAATTTTTTCGGTAATGTCGGAAAAGTGGCGATCGCCCTAACCGTGTTAGCCGCCGGCATGGCATTTACAAATCCTCCGAGAGACAAATACCTAACTTATGCTTCCGGCGTACTCCAAACCGAGTTGGAAAACACCGTGTGCAAGGATTCTCGCGTGCCTCAAGCGTTGAGCGGCGTTGCAGAGACGTTGATCGGCAGTTGCAAAAATTTGCTGACTTCGCAGCGGAATTCGATCGAACACTTGCTCGACAGCACAACAGAACGTCAAAACTTAGGGGTTGCCAGCATTTACACAACTCAACTGGGCAAAAAAAGCTATCAAAGCGTTGGAGCTTTCGGTAACTTTGTCACCCTGCCACCTAGTTCTGAAAATGCTCAAAATTAGGATAAAATTAAGTTCAATTTTCCCCACCGGGTTTTGTAGAAAGCCCGGTTTTTGCTGGCGCAATTATATGTATAGCGGTTATCAAGCGTGGTGAGGATAGCCTTATGCCCGGTTTGCCCGGTTTGGCCGGTTTGGCCGGTTTGGCCTATGCCACATAGTACCTCATATAAGAACTCGAAAGGCTACAAGTAAGTTTAAATAAATTCCGAGACAACAAGCAGGTATTTTTAATCGGGCCCGCTATCAGCCACCAAATATTAAAATTTAATAAAAATAATAAATTGTCATGTCATTTTAGATTAAAATGAGCAAAATCAAGTTTTATGTTTTACAAATAAGCAGATGGCAGTCCAATTAAGTAAGGGTGAAAGATTTAACATCTCTCAAGCAGCGCCGGATTTAAAAAAAATGGCGATCGCCCTCGGTTGGCAATTAACTGAGGCAGGACAAAACTACGAGATAGATGTGTCTGGGTTTATGCTAGGTTCTGACGGCAAAGTACCAAACGAAAAATATTTTATATTTTACAATAATCTGGTATCCTGTGACAACTCGGTACTGCAATTTATTCCCGACCAAAACAACCCAAACAAAGAGAATAAAACTATTTACGGCGTTATCTTAAAAAGAGTTAATCCTGAAATTGAAGAAATGACTTTTGCAGTCACCATTCACGAAGCCGATCGAATTAAGGGCAACTTTAGTAATATTAAAAATGCTTTTATCAAAATTGTAAATTTAGATACAGGAAACGAACTTGTTAGATATGAATTAAAAGAGAATTTTTCGCGAGAGACTGCCGTAGAATTTGGGCGTTTGTATAGAAAGAATGGAGATTGGAGATTTCAGGCGGTAGGAGCAGGATATCAGGCAGGATTGCAGAGTTTTGTTGACAAGTATTGCAGCTAAATTCGCTCTGCGGGCATCTTACTTCTATAAGTAGCGCGTAAAACAATATGAGTGCGATCGCAAACTGACATATTTTGAATCTAGCCTGCGATCGAAGGCTAATTATTAAATTATATTACAAATCAAGAGTTATGATGTCACTTTATATTAAGATGAGCCATATAAAATTTTTTGTTTTACAAATAAGCAAATGGCAATCCAATTAAGTAAGGGTGAAAGATTTAACATATCTCAAGCAGCGCCGGATTTAAAAAAAATGGCGATCGCCCTCGGTTGGCAATTAACTGAGACTGGACAAAACTACGAGATCGATGTTTCTGCTTTTATGCTAGGTTCTAACGGCAAAGTACCTAACGATAAATATTTTATATTTTACAACAATCTGCAATCCTGCGACGGTTCGCTACTGCAATCGATTCCTGCAAAAAACAACCCAAGTCAAAAAAAACAGACTATGTACGGCTTGACATTAGAAAAAGTTAATCCTGAAATTGAGGAAATAACTTTTGCTGTCACCATTCACGAAGCAGATAAAATTAACGCAGATTTTAGTAATATCGCAAATGCTTTTATCAAAATTTGCAATGTGGATACGGGAACCGAACTTGCTCGGTACAAATTAAAAGAGAATTTTTTGCGAGAGACTGCTGTAGAATTCGGGCGCTTGTACAGAAAGAATGGAGATTGGAGATTTCAGGCGGTAGGACAAGGATATCAGGCAGGATTGCAGAGTTTTGTTGACAAGTATTGTAGCGGAAATAGTAATAATATTGCTCCAATTACTAACGAGTTAGCACCGGAAATGGCAGCCGATGATTTGCAGTTGCCGGCTTGGGATTTGGAGGTGGAGTCAGAAGCGGCAGCTTCCGGGGAGACGGAAAGCCCGCCGCGATCGCAAATTAACAATCAAGTTAATTCCCGAAACCGCAAAATACCGCTAGCTTTAGCGGCAAGTTTAGGCGTTTTGGTGCTGGCGGCGGGTGCAGGAACGATCGCTTTTATGCGATCGGGAAATGAAACCCTGAAGCAATCAAAAATACTGGCAGTTGAAACGCAGAATACAGAAAAAGTAACCGATGTCAATCTGCTCAGAAGTTTCGACGGGCGACTTAAAACAACGATCGCCAATTTAGAAAAAATTCCTAACTTCCCCGGCTTTGGGTATCAACAAGCTAGAGCCGATTTGCTGAAACTGCGCCCGAGTTTGGTTGCTGTCGAGCAAAATTTACAGGCCGCAGAAAGTCTAGAAAAAGCTCAAAAATTGGCGTTGGAAGCTGCTGTGCTCGTGCAAAAACCGCCTCACCCAATAGAAGTTTGGCATCAGTCGCAAAGTAAATGGCAACAGGCGATCGGGCTTTTGGAAGCGATCGAATCGCGTACACCTATCTATAATTTAGCTCAAAATAAGTTATCTAATTACCGAGCAAATCGCGCTGTTATCCGTCAAAGAGTGGCGATCGCTCAAAAAGCCACGAACTTCAGCAACCAAGGTTCTTTAAAAATTCAAAAAGGAGATGTTCCTGGGGCGATCGCCAATTTCACTCAGGCTTTAGGACTGAATCCCAACATACCCCAAGCTTATCTCGGATTGGGAATTGCGAGTTCACAACAGGGAAACAAGCAGCAGGCAATTTACAATTACGATCGAGCGCTGCAATTTAATCCTAACCTGGCAGAAGCTTATTTTGGTCGAGGTCAAGCATATTATGAATTGGGAAATAACCAACAGGCGATCGGGAATTACCAACAAGCTATTCGCGTCAATCCTGATTATGGTTTGGCTTATTTGGAACGAGGCGCTATTCGCTGTATGCTGGGAACAAAATCGCAAGCCGTAGCAGATTTCGATCGAGCGGGCGAACTTTTTTCTAAGCAGGGAGACAACAATAATTACCAATTAGCAAAAAACTTTATTAATGAGTGTCAAGAACCTACTGCACAGGCTGTAATCTGCGATTATCGCAGGAATATCGACTCCTTGGGCCGGCGCTGCGGTGGATCTGTTAATGTTCCGATTATAGTTAGAAAAAAACCCGCAGTCAGTGCCTCAAACTCTGATTCTAGTGAGATTAAAAGCAATAGCAGCGTTGAAAAAATCTCGCCGGCAAATACTGATAGCAGCAGCACCAGAACTCGCAGCAGGAGAAAAAGTAAAAGGTAAACTGCTGTTGCATTAGTTAATATAGCAACCGCCAAGACGGTTAGGACGTTGTACCGAAAGCAGTTGCCAGTTGTCAGTTGCCAGTTGTCAGTTGGTAGGGGCGGTGCCCCCGTGCCCGCCCTCAGTTGTCAGTTGTCAGTTGCCAGTTGTTACCAATAACAAATAACAAATAACCAATAACCAATAACCAATAACCAATAACCAATAACCAATAACCAATAACTAATAACTAATAACTTCTGCTATAGATGACAAAATCTGCTGGTAGGCATCGATGGTTTGTCGGGCGATCGCCTCCCAGTTATAATGCTTTTCGGCATACTCTTTGCCATTCAATCCCCGCCGCTGCCGCTCCTGCGGATTCAGAAGTGCTGATTTGATTGAATGGGCGATCGCCCCTACTTCCAAAGGCCCCACCCAACCAGCTTCCGCTTGCTGTATGTCTGCCGCAATATGTATGCGATCGGAAATAGCCACAGCTACACCCGCCGCCATCGCTTCCGCAACAGCAATACCAAAGTTTTCGTAATAAGAAGGCAACACAAATAAGTCGGCTTTTCTCAATAGTGCAACTTTTGAATCGCCACTAACAAAGCCAGTGATTGTTGTAGATTTTCCTAAACTCGAATTTTGTATCTTTTCTTGAATTTTTGTTTCATAACCTGCATCTTGCGGATTAGAACCAGCTAAAATAAAGTGAAAATTCATGCCTTCTGCCAAAAGACTTTCCAGTGCGGGAATTAGAAAATCTAACCCTTTTTTAGGTTCAATCCGCGACATAAATAATATTATTGGTATTTCAGACTCCGGCAATATATCAGAATAAAAATCTGCCCTCACCCCCAATGGAATCACCAAATCCTGTGGCACGGGCATCTTGCCCGTGCAGTCCAAATCCTCCTGTGGCACGGGCATCTTGCCCGTCCAGTCCAAACCAAATCTTTCTGAGATTTTAGCTTCTTCTTTACTTGTGAAATGAATTGCCGCGGCCCCTGCTAAATTAGGGCGTTCTAAAAGCGCGGCATAAATCTGTTTCAAGTGCTTTTTTTTCTGCAAGTCGGCGGGGTCAAGCATACCGCAGGGACGCATAATATATGGCAGCTTGTGATATCTAGCAATTGTAGCAGCGAGGGTAGTTACTGGTGAGAAAAGAGCGTGAATGTGAGCCAGGTCAAATTGTCGCGCATTTGCGTTCAACCACTGCAATAACGAGAGAGAAAACTTATATCTACGAAACGGATAACAGCGGAAATAAATAATCTGATAGCCGTTTTGTTGTATTGGTTGATTTAACGGCACATCTAAGGGAAATTGATCGATATCTCCGTTAGAATCTGTGGTGATAATTGTGACATCAATGCCTTGGGAAGCGAGGGCGGCAGAAAGTCCCAATACCATTTGACTCGGCCCGCCGTAGACGAGGGAAATTGAGGGGATAATTTGAAGGATTCGCATGGTTAGCACTTGGTATTAGCTGAGGTAGCTGGTTGTGTTATCATAAAAAGAATTGCAAAATTTGCACCTTATACTAATTTAGGCGATCGGAGGCAAGTTATGCTGATTGGATTCAGCGTCGGCAACTACAAATCTTTTAAAGAAACTGTCACCATCAGCATGGTAGCCTCGTCAATTACGGAGGAGGAAAAAGAGCTTGACACAAATAATGTCTTTGAAGTTAATCGTAAGTTAAAATTGCTGAAAACAGCAGCTATTTATGGAGCTAATGCAAGCGGCAAAAGCAATCTTGTTGCTGCTATTAACTTTATGAAATGGTTTGTCCTCAACTCATCCAAAGAAACGCAAGTTTCAGAGGCGATCGATGTTGAAGCATTCAGGCTAAGTACGGAGACAGAAAAAGAGCCGTCTTTCTTTGAAATCGTTTTTCTAATTGAAGAAAAAACTTTTAGGTACGGTTTTGAGGTGAACGCGCGGGAAGTTGTTTCTGAGTGGCTATTTCAAGCCGATGACAGTGAAGAAAAAATGCTTTTTGAACGGGATTTAGACAATTTTATATTAGATGATTTCCTAGAGGGACAAGGCATTAGCGATAAAACCCGAAGTAATGCTTTATTTCTTTCTGTAGTTGCACAATTTAATGGTAAACTTTCTGGCAAAATTCTGCTGTGGTTTAGTAAAAATTTGCAATTGATATCAGGCTTGCAAGATAGACAATACCGCAAAGAAACATTGGAGTCTTTTGAGAACGATCGCCACCGACATGATATTATTGAATTTATCAAAAAATTAGACTTAGGCATTGCTGATATCGAAATCATCAATCAACCTGTATTTGTTGTTGCCAATAATAATACTCCAGTATACGGTAGTTCCTACGGTAGTTTATACCCTATTTCTGCAATGAAACCAGCGGTAAAAACTGTTCACCGGAAATATGATGCTGACGGTAAGCAAACTTCTCTAGAACTATTCGATATCGAAAAGCATGAATCCGAGGGAACAAACAAACTATTTGCATTAGCAGGCATTCTTCTGGATACTTTAAGAAAAGGAAAAATTTTATTAATTGATGAACTTGATGCCAGACTTCATCCGCTGATTACTCGCGAATTAATCTGCTTATTCAATTCTAACGAGACTAATCCGCACAACGCACAGCTTATATTTACTACACACGACACAAATTTGCTCAGCAGCAAGACTTTTCGCAAGGATCAAATATGGTTTACCGAAAAGGATAACAAGGGCGCTACTGATTTGTATTCTTTGGTAGAGTATAAAGTTGGAAAAAATGCCTCATTTGAGCGCGATTACATTATCGGTAAGTATGGCGCTATCCCTTTTATTGGTAATTTTAAAGAACTAATAGGTGAACTTCATGAATAAAAAAAGTTCGTCTAGAAGAACAAATATTGATTACTACAATAGAAAAGTTAAAACTAGAAGATGGTTTTTGATCCTGTGCGAAGGTGAGAAAACAGAACCCAACTATTTTAGAAGTTTCCCGGTAGATACAAAGGTAATTAAGCTGGATATCAAAGGAGAAGGAAAAAATACGAAGAGTTTAGTAGAAAAAGCTATTGAGTTAAAAAACGACTCAGACTCCGACGAAACAGACCGATTTTGGTGTGTGTTCGATCGCGATAAAAACCCTAAAAATCCTAACGACTCGCAAAATTTTAATGCAGCTATAACTCTTGCCAAAACTAACGGCATTAAAGTAGCTTACTCCAATGATGCTTTTGAACTTTGGTATTTACTGCGCTTCCATTTTTATAATACTGGAATTTCTCGCAAAGATTATCAAAATATGCTAACCAAGTTATTGGGACACAAGTATGAGAAAAACAGCGATACAATTTATGAGGAACTAAAAGACAAACAGCAGGATGCAATTAAACACGCAAAACGGCTTTTAAAGGAATACGATCGCCCCAATCCTGAAACTGACAATCCTTCAACAACAGTACATTTGCTAGTCGCAGAACTTAACAGTTTTATTCCTGATTGATGAGGAATTTTGGCACTACATATAGCCTTTCTCAGAAAGATGAGGTAATGTCGGGCATCGGCCAAACCGGGCATCGGCCAAACCGGGCATCGGGCATAAGGCATACCTCATCTTTCTGATAAGTGCTATACATCTGATTATCAAAATACCTCAGAAACCGGGTTTTTTTGTATATTTCTCGTTCCTCGTCGCCAAACTCGTAGAAACCAGATTTAGGGAAATTGAGGGGATAATTTGAAGGATTCGCATGGAAAAATTGTTCTTTAAATCAATATACCAACCTCTCCCATTACAAATTTAATCATCTGGAAAAGGCTGCCCGTTTAGCTGTCGAGCTTCCTCTCTCTTTGTTGCTTGAATTTGAGTATTGTGAGATATTTGCTTGGAAATTTCATACATTTCACTGGCTTTGGCTTCAGTGGCTTTAACAATTTCAAGGATTTCCAGGAGTAGGCTTTCGTCTGGTAATTGTTTCATGGCAATGCCTCCTCTAATCTCTCAACTACTTTGTCTATCATAATTTTAACTTTTGGAGCTATATGTAGCAAGGTTGCTAAATAATCTCCGGCTTTTTGAACATCTTCATCTGGCACGTCAACCAGCAATATATTGTTCACAATGTTCTCTGCTTGTAAGCGAGTACCTGCTACGCAGAATTGAAAATTACTGATCGAAGAAAAGTATTGCATCAGTATTTCATTTTCAGGAAACAGAGACATTGCTGTTCTCAGTGCAAAAAGTCCTTTCGTTGCTTGGCGCTCGCTATCGTCAAGTACCTGGTAGAGTTCGTTAACCAAAGGTCGTATGTCGGAAGGAATAGACATTTACCACAGTTTTTATTTGACAATTATATTATACTGCTAATTAGAAGGAAGAAGTCATTAGTCATTAGTCATTAGTCATTAGTCAGTAGTTATTTGTTATTTGTTATTTGTTATTTGTAACAACGGGCAACTGATAACTGGCAACTGGCAACTGGCAACTGGCAACTGACAACTGACAACTGACAACTGGCAACTGCTTTCCGTACAACGTCCAACGTCATCAGTGCTGTCGCCTTCGAGCTTTCCGTACAACGTCATCAGGAAGAAGGAAGAAGGCTTGAGTTATCGTTGCTATAGCAGGAATAATACATATATAGCCTTTCTGTGCTCTCATATGAGGTACTATCCGGGATAGGCCAAACCGGGCATAGGCCGCCGTGGGCATAGGGCATAGGGCATACCTCACTTTTTTGAGAACCGCTATACATCTAGCTTCAGGGCGACTCGATCTGTATTTTACGTTTAATTAGGTGGATTTGCTTAAAAGTTACGATCGCCATCAAAATTCTTTGTAAAAATCTAATAATTGTTCAGCTAAGGCTTTATTTGTATAATGGCTCATCGCTCTATGATAACCCCGATCGCCCAAATCAGCAGCCAACTCCCGCCGCTCCATCAATTGTTGCAAACAATCTCGCAAAATCCCCGCATTTCCCTCCGGGAAGACTAACCCCGCAGAGCCGATGACGTGGGGAATTTCCCCGCAATCGGAACCGATAACGGGAATTTTACAAGCCATCGCTTCAATTAAAACATGGCCGAATTGTTCTTTCCAACCCACAGTAGTTAAAGTTTTGAATTTATAGCTCGTTTGCGATGGCAATACCAAACAGTTCATTAAGTTAATATAGGGGGGGATTTGTTCGTGAGCAACGCTTTCTACCCAGATTATGCGATCGCTGATTCCCCATTCTCTAGATTTTTCGGCGAGGTGCGCCTGCAATTTTCCTTGGCCTACCAACAGCCACTTCCAAGAGCGTTCTTTCAATTTTACCAAAGCTTCAGCTAAAGTTAGCAGTCCTTTTTCCTCGACAAATCGCCCTACAAATCCTACCACAAAATCGGTCGGTTCAATGCCAAATTTGCGACACAAATCAGCGTCTTTGCCAGTAGGGCGAAACAAAGTTTCATCTACTCCGAGTTGGGGCATGACTTTCACTGCGCCTTGATAGCCCCGATCGCGCAAAATTTGGGCTCCGTCTAGGTTGCCTGCGACAATTCCGTCGGTGTGCTGAAGATTGTAATTTTCTAAGGCTGAAACCGGCCAATTCAATTGATAAGGCAGATTCCACCAGGTAAATAATATATTTTTTGCTTGCAGTTTTAGCAGCTTGTTGAGCAATATTAGCTGAGCGCAAGCTAGGGATTTTGAACCTTGTTCTACTTGAATAATCTGCGGTCTAAATTGTTGTAATAATTTAATTAAACTTGTACCAAATGTTAGCAATCCTTGATTGTTTTGGCTGTAATTGAAAAGGGGAACTACTTTAAATGAACCTTGCTGAAAGAATTCTGTTTCTATGATTTTATTTTGTACGCCTCCGGGTTTCCAGCGCCGCGGCACTATAACAGTTACTTGAATATCGGGTTCTAGGTTGGCTAATATCTTGAATTTTTCCCGATTAATGTCCACAATATAGGTGTGGCTGGCAACGAGAATTCTCATTTTTTGGAAGAAGTCATTAGTCATTAGTCATTAGTCCAACGTCCAACGTCCAACGTCCAACGTCATCAGTCATCAGTCCAACGTCATCAGTGCTGTCGCCTCCGAGCTTTCCGTACAACCTCATCAGTCCGATGTCCGTCGGAAGAGGGAAGAATAGGTGTTTAAAATTTATGTTAGTTATTGATTGAGCAGGATCGTGCTACTTGCTGCCTCTGCGATTACTTCACTTCGCTGCGCTGCATTCGCAATGACATCATTAAGTTTTTTTGTCTTGATGGGTGTAAATTTGTCCGTCATTCCACAGAGATTGAATTACTGTATTTATAGCACCCAGCCCACCGAGGAGATAAAAAGTAAGTCGAAGGATTATTTTAATGGGCGATCGGCTTTTATGGCAAGGCGGGTTCCCCAAAACTTGGCAGTCAAAGAGTTTGGCGAAAAATCGCCAGCATTCAAAGGCTGTTAAATTTTTCAGTCCCATCAGGAAGTGGTTGTGATAAAACGTGATTTGATATTCGATCGATCGCGTGCTGACATCGTGACATCCGCCGCTCTCCTCCCCCAAGTGAACTAAACAAGCATTGGGATCGTACCAAATTTTCATGCCGGTCGATCGCAATCTCAAACAAAAATCCGACTCCTCCCGCACCGCACTCCCTGCAAACCGCTCATCAAACATCAAACCCCACTCAGCAAAAACCCGGCTGCGAAACGACATATTGCAGCCCCTAGCCGAGAGCACCTGCTGCGGTTGCACCGTATGCACCAAATCGATAAAATACCAAGCAACGGCTGCATCCATCGCTTCTGGAGGCAAATATTCGATCGCCAAATCGCTAATAGAATTATCCAGTTTCATTCTGTCAAAAACCCTACCCGCCACAGATCCCACATCTGGTTTTTCTAAATAATTGCCAGCGTGAGCCGCCAAAAAACCATCTGGTAACTGTACATCATCATCAATAAATAAAATAATTTCTCCCGTCGCGCGCCGCACTGCATAATTTCGAGCACCAGGTAAACTCGCCCAATCTACCCGAAACCACCTAATTTTTCCCGCAGTTGCCAATTCCTGTAAATAAACCTGAGTTTCCAATTCGTGGGTGCGAGTTTGATCGATTACCAGCACTTCAAAATTATCGTAATTTTGCCGAATCGTATCAGCCAATGTCTCTCGCAGGGGTTGCTCGCGATTGTAGGTGGGTATCACAACAGAAATCATCATGGCACTTGCCGCCAAAGTATTCAATTTGAGATTTGAGATTTGAGATTTGAAGAATAAGGAAGAAGGAATATCAAAGAAGGAATATCAAAGCAGGATCGGAAATGAGTTTTAAACCAAGAGACTGCATCTCTATAATTTTCCTTCTTCCTTCTTCCTTCTTCCCTCTTCCTTCTTCTTTCTTCTTTCTTCCTGATGACGTTGTACGGAAAGCTCCGAGGCGACAGCACTAATGACGTTGGACTGATGACTAATGACGTTGGACGTTGTACCGAAAGCAGTTGCCAGTTGTCAGTTGGTAGGGGCGGTGCCTGTGAGTGCGGGCCCTCTTAGTTGTCAGTTGTCAGTTGTCAGTTGGTAGGGGCGGTGCCAAGAGTGCCCGCCCTCAGTTGTCAGTTGCCAGTTGTCAGTTGCCCGTTGTTACCAATAACAAATAACAAATAACAAATAACTAATGACTAATGACTAATGACGTTGGACTAATGACTGACGATCAAAGAGCCTGGTATTTCTGAACTGCCAACACCAAATTATCAGTCCAGAAATTAGCCAATTCGGCGCTGGCGGCTTCTACCATAACTCGGATTAGGGGTTCAGTGCCAGAAGCGCGAACCAAAATCCGCCCCTGTTCTCCCATTGCACTTTTAGCACGGGCGATCGCCGCTTGCAAAATTTCGCACTCGTGCCATCTCAGGCGTTTTTCGCGATCGTCCACCCGCACATTTACCAGAAACTGCGGATAAGTTTGGAAACTGCCGCTTACCAATTGCGCTAAAGATTCTCCGGATTGGCGCACCAGCGAAGCTATATGCAAGGCTGTCAGCAAACCATCGCCACTGATCCCGAAATGCGGACAAAGAATGTGTCCCGACTGTTCGCCGCCCAACATCGCACCCGTGCGCTGCATTTCAGCGTGAACGTGCTGATCTCCCACGTTCGTTCTGATTAGTTTGCCCCCCAATTTTTCCCAAGCTCGCTCGAAGCCGAGGTTAGCCATTACAGTAGAAATAATTAAATTGGACGGTAACTGTTCGGAGGCGCGCAACTGCCGGCCCCACAGATACAGAATGTAATCGCCGTCAATCGATCGACCTTTGTTGTCAACACCCAAAACTCGATCGGCATCGCCATCAAAAGCAAATCCCAAATCGGCATTGTGTTCCAAAACCGCCGCTTGCAGGCTGTCGAGATGAGTAGAACCGCAGTTAACATTAATGCGAGCTCCATCAGGAGAGTCGTGCAAACAGATCGCATCCGCCCCCATTTGCGCGAACACCGCCGGCGCCAAACCAGCCGCCGCCCCCCAAGCCAAATCCAAAACTACCCGCATTCCGCACAAATTCATGTGTTGCAGAGAATTAGACACAGCAGCAGCATAATCTTTAACCAACTCCGGGCGGTGGTAGTGTTGTCCCAAAGCAAAGCTAGCAACCGGAACCGCTTCCCCCCGGATTCCCGCTTCGATTTGTTCCTGCAACTGCTGCGAAAGCTTTGAGCCGTTTGAGTTAAAAAACTTAATCCCGTTATCTTCAGGGGGATTGTGAGAAGCCGAAATCATCACACCGCCGACAGAATCCGAAACGCTTGCCAGATAAGCAACGCAGGGAGTAGGGCACAATCCCAAATTCCACACTTCCAAACCGGCTGCTGTCAAACCCGCCGACAGTGCCACTGCCAGCATATCGCTAGAATTCCTGCTGTCTTGCCCCAAAATCACAGGCCCCTGGTTGGGGGAATTTTGGCGGAGAACTTGCCCCGCCCAGAAGCCAACTTGCAGCGCTAGGGATGCAGTCAGCAATTCTCCAACTTTCCCGCGAATGCCGTCTGTGCCGAAGAGTTTGGTATTTGGCAGGGGAAGGCTATCTCCCAGCAGAATCGTATCTCGTTTGACTGGCTGTACCGAGTTAGCAGCCGGAAACTCGCCGCCGCGATGGCGCGAAGGTGTCTGAACCATATTCACTCCTCTAGGAATATCCACACTCACACTTTGCAGTTCATGTTACAACTGAAAGTCTTTATTTTCAGCGTAAACTCGATTTATTTCGGGGATCGATCGGGTAACGTACCCTGTCAACCTACGCACAAAGTTTAACTTTTCGGGAAAAATTTGTATCTGACTCAAGGGAATAACTTTTACGATCTGCAAGCGCTTGCAGGATAGTTGAGCCCGCCCAGATCGGGACGATCGCACGGCGCGATCGTCCCGATCTGGGCGGGATTTGATATTACGATCCTGATGCCGTTTGAGCTGTCAGCCACTGCGGGCATAGAAGGTTAATGCTGTATTGCCGTATATTTTTTGGCGGCAAATTTCTAGGCCGGGAATCGGTTGTGTCGATCGATCGGGGCTGTGTTCGATCGCAATTTCGCCATCAGGTGCTAGCATTTCTTGGCTGGCGAGCTTGTTTAACAGAGGTTCGTACAAGTCGCTGGCGTAGGGCGGATCGAAGTAAACGCGATCGAACTGCTGTCCTCCCAGCGCCCCCAATTTTGCCATCGCGTTTCCCCGCAGGATTTGGAATGTTTGGGAAGAGCCTGCTACTTTCTCCCAGTTTTCATGAATAATCGCACAAGCTTTCGCCGATTGTTCGATGCCAGTAACACTAGCCGCCCCCCGACACAAAGCTTCTGCACCCATCGAGCCGCTGCCGGTACAAATGTCAAGCCACCTGCAATCTGCGATCGTCCCCTGCCAAATATTAAATAAAGCTTCTCTAACTCGCGCAGGTGTGGGGCGAGTTGCGAGTCCCGGCAGAGTTTTTAGTTGGCGGTTGCCACAGATTCTCAAGCTCATTTAAAATCCCGATTTTACAGTATTTTCTGGTTTGTTTACTTGGCAAATATTACTTTAAATGCTATTAATATAGCACAGATTTTTGAAACTCAATAATATTGTTATACATTTTAATGCCGGTGGCAAACAATATTATTTGAACAGAAAAATTACCTAAAATATTTGCACAAATTGCTAATATTTGTTCGATATTGCTGGCACGACTTCGCTGAAAGTATAAGATTCTAGCCCAATACCGTTGGGTTAAGGCTAAAACCCAACCTACAATCATGCTTAACAATCACTTATTCGGTTATATAGAACCCATTTGACATCTTTGAGTTTTTAGGTTGGGTGACGAGAAATATAGAGAGAAACTGGTTTCTGAGATTTACGCGGGCGAGAAACCGGGTTTCTTGGAGTTTTTGGTTGGGTGACGAGAAATATAGAGAGAAACCCGGTTTCTGAGATTTACGCAGAATAGATATCAAATGGGTTCTACATGACGATCGCCGTTTTGTATGTAAAATTTTATACGTTTTGTCGGAAAGCCCGGGCGCAACATCGCTAAAGACGGGGGCGGCAGGAATTATCCTTACTTTCGCGCCACATACAGCCGCATTGCATCCAGGAATGTCAGGAACAAATCGCCAATTGTGAAATGAAAATGTTAACTATCCCCGCTCAATTTTGCTGAAACTCCCTCCAATCTAGGTTTGTTGAGATTCCAACCCTCTCTTTACAGAGGAAGTGATTTGAATCAATTTTCCAAAATGTCAGTTTCTTGGTATAATCCAGTCAACCCGCCAGCCAATGTCTGAAAAATCGCAGCAGATTGGGATAGACGACAGATACTAGAGCATACTTCGAGGATAACGTCGGCGGCTGGCATCCAAAGAACGATCGAGTAGTTGATGGAAAAAATTGCATCGTTAACTTGGATAAAAACTTGGATAAAAAATATGATGTTACACGGAATCAATCAGCAAACATGAGAATTGGCGCAACATATCTGGGAAATAATCGCTGTGAATTTACGGTATGGGCTCCCTTGCTACAAGAGGTAGCAGTCCAAATCACAGCACCAAAACCGCAACTCATTCCCCTGGAAAAAAAACGGAGAGGATATTGGCAAGTCACAGCAGAAGGAATATCTCCCGGTACGCTTTATACCTATCAACTCGATGGAAAGACGACCCTACCAGATCCGGCATCCTACAGTCAGCCCCAAGGGGTTCACAACCCATCAGAAGTAGTTGACCAAAGTGCATTTGTTTGGAACGATGTCGGTTGGCAAGGGACTTCAATTGCCGACTATATTATGTACGAGGTACACGTTGGCACGTTTACCGAAGAAGGAACATTCGAGGCAATGATTGCCCGTCTCGATGACTTGAAAGAATTGGGAGTTAACGCGATCGAGATTATGCCCGTGGCGCAGTTTCCGGGCGATCGCAATTGGGGTTACGACGGCGTATATCCCTTCGCCGTTCAATCCTCCTACGGCGGCGTTAACGGCTTGAAAACCCTAGTCGATGCTTGCCACCAAAAAGGCTTTGCCGTTGTCCTCGATGTCGTCTACAATCACCTCGGCCCCGAAGGCAACTATACCTCAAATTTTGCCCCCTATTTTACCGATAAATATCGTACCCCTTGGGGAAACGCCATCAACTTTGATGATGCTGGCAGCGACGGCGTTCGCAATTTCTTTATCGAAAATGCCCTATACTGGTTTCGCGACTTACACATTGATGCGCTGAGGTTAGATGCCATTCACGCGATTTACGACTTCTCCGCCAAGCACTTTTTAGCAGAGTTAGCCGAAAAAACCAGAGAACTGGCCCAACAGCAAGGGCGATCGTTTTATTTAATTGCCGAAAGCGACCTCAACGACGTTCGGATTATCAATCCTCCCAGCAAAGGCGGCTACGATCTCAATGCCCAATGGTGCGATGATTTTCACCACTGTTTGCACAGCCTGATTACCAAGGAAGACCGAGGTTATTACCAAGATTTTCGCGAGTTCAGAACCTTGGTGAAAGTCCTGCAAGAAGGGTTTGCCTATGCAGGAGAGTATTCAGAATTTCGGCAGCGCTACCACGGCAGTCCGGCGGGAAATTTCGACCCGGCTCAATTCGTCGTTTGTTGCCAAAATCACGACCAAGTGGGCAACCGAATGTTAGGCGAACGGCTGGCAGAACTGGTCTCCTTTGAAGCGCTCAAATTGGCTGCTGGCACGGTATTGCTTTCTCCTTACATTCCTCTATTATTTATGGGAGAAGAATACGGCGAAGAAGCGCCATTTCTGTATTTTGTCAGCCACAGCGATCCAGATTTAGTCGAGTCGGTGCGCCAGGGAAGAAAAGCCGAGTTCAAAGAATTTCACGACACAGGAGAACCGCCCGACGTACAAGATCCCCAAACATTTTTGCAATCTAAGCTTAACTGGGAAAAACGGCGTGAAGGCAAGCATAAAGTGTTGTTCGATTTGTATCGAACCCTGATTAAACTTCGCCAAGAAATTCCGGCCCTGAAGTGCCGCGACCGCCAAAGCATTGAAATCAACAGTTTTGACGGTGAAAAAATCATTACCCTCCGAAGAAGCGTTGACGACAGTCAAGTCTTAGCAATCTTCAATTTCAGCGATACCACACAAACAACTAAACTTGTACTGCCAGAAGGAAACTGGCAAAAAGTCCTAGACTCATCCGATTCTCAGTGGATGGGTGACGGTTCGACGCTGCCCCAAAAACTCGATCCGGAATCGACCGTAACCTTGCCTCATCAAAGCTTTATTCTGTATCAAGTTGAATAGTTTTCAAATTTAAATTTGAAAACTTCAACCAGCGCAATTGTTCGATCGAGAATATTACAACTCTAGGTTCTATGGATTTAAAACTTTGGCCCGGTAAACCCTATCCCTTGGGTTCAAAATGGGACGGTAAAGGCACAAATTTTGCCCTATTTTCCGAAAATGCCACAGCAGTCGAATTGTGCTTGTTCGACAAAAAAGGTTGGGAAACCCGACTGCCGCTGACTGAAGTCTACAACTTCATCTGGCACTGCTACATTCCCGGCATCAAACCCGGTCAATTGTACGGGTTTCGCGTCCGCGGCCCCTACGAACCCTCAGCCGGACACCGGTTCAACCCCGCCAAACTGCTGATCGACCCCTACGCCAAAGCCATCGCCGGAGATGTGGTGCACGGACGGGAAATCTTCGGCTACGACTGGGACGACGAAGCCGAAGACTTATCCCGCAGCGAATTAGACGATTCTCACTTAATCCCCAAAGCCGTTGTCATCGATGAATCCTTCGACTGGGAAGGCGACACTCACCCGCAACTGGCTTGGCACAAAACCGTGATCTACGAGATGCACGTCAAAGGCTTTACCCAACTGCATCCCGACATTCCCAAAGCCTTGCGGGGAACCTACGCCGGACTTGCCCATCCCGCCGCCATCGACCACCTCAAATCCTTGGGGATTACCGCCGTCGAACTCCTCCCCGTCCACCACTTCATCGGCTGTCCCGGCTTTCTGGATGCCAAGGGACTGCGGAACTACTGGGGCTACGACTCGATCAACTATCTCGCGCCTTACTCCCGCTACAGTGCCAGCGGCAACACCGGTCAACAGGTGAACGAGTTTAAGGAGATGGTCAAAGCCCTGCACGCTGCGGACATCGAGGTGATTATCGATGTGGTCTACAACCACACGGGAGAGGGCAACCACATGGGCCCGACCATCTCGTTTCGGGGCATCGACAACGCCGTTTACTACCGCCTCGTGAAAGAGAATCCCCGCTACTACATGGATTACAGCGGCTGCGGCAACTCCCTCAACGTCTTCCATCCCCAAGTATTGAAGCTGATTATGGACAGCTTGCGGTATTGGGTGTTGGAGATGCACGTCGATGGGTTCCGCTTCGATTTGGCGACGGTTTTAGCGCGGGAGACCGATCGCGTCGATACTTTTGCAGCCTTTTTCGATATCATCCACCAAGACCCAGTTTTGTGCGATGTCAAGTTAATCGCCGAACCTTGGGACATCGGCGAAGGCGGCTATCAAGTCGGAAAATTCCCCTTGCTGTGGTCGGAGTGGAACGGTCGCTACCGCGATACCATGCGCGACTTTTGGCGGGGAACCGACGAAACTCTCTCTGAGTTTGCCTACAGTTTTACCGGAAGTTCCGATTTGTACGAAAGTAACGGACGGCGACCTCACGCCAGCATCAACTTTATCACTGCCCACGACGGGTTTACCCTGCACGATTTGGTCAGCTACAACCAAAAACACAACGAAGCTAACGGTGAAGACAGTCGCGACGGGGAAAACCACAATCAGTCTTGGAACTGCACGATGGTGGAATTCCCATATACTGAAGCGCTAGAAGAGGGAGAATATCCACCTCCGCCAGACCCCTGTGCTGGGGACGGGGAAACTGACGATCCCGAAGTGCAGGCGTTGCGAGAACGCCAAAAGCGGAATTTTTTAACTTCGTTACTGCTGTCCCAAGGAGTGCCGATGCTGGTGGCGGGAGACGAAATGGGGCGAAGTCAAGGAGGCAATAACAACGCTTACTGTCAGGACAACGAAATCTCCTGGCTGGATTGGGGATTGCAGCACAAAAATGCTGACTTGCTCGAATTTACGCGCCAGTTAACCCGCTTGCGGCGCGAACATCCGGTGTTCCGCCGCCGTAAGTGGTTCCAAGGACGCGCGATTCACGGTTCTGGAGTTAGCGATATTGCTTGGTTCAACCCCGATGGCGGGGAAATGACTGACGAACAGTGGCAAGTGGGATATGCTAAGGCGATCGGCATTTTCCTCAACGGCGAACAACTTGCTACGCCAAATGCTCGCGGCGAACGGATTATCGACGATAGTTTTCTGTTGTTTTTCAATGCTTATTGGGAGACGCTCGATTTTGTGATTCCCCCTCGCTTTCAAAGTTTGCAGTGGATTGCTGTGCTTGATACTGCTGAACCGAAATTTGTGGAATCTCAAGGGCGAATTTATGCCAAGGGGAAAGCTGTTCCGGTGACGGCGCGATCGGTGGTGATTCTAAAGTGTCTAAAATAAGATTGGCGATCGAACCGCTATAGCTGATTTACAAAAAACCCGGTTTCTTGAAGAAATCGGGTTTTTAATTGACTCTAAGCGGCTACTTTTGCTCTCACTTGATTCACAAAATTTGAGAGCATTTGCAATCCCGTGCTTGAAGACTTTTCCGGGTGAAATTGTACGGCCATCAGATTGTCTTTAGCTATGGCCGCCGTCACCGTCTGAGTTCCATGTGTCACCACCGCAGCTTTGACTGTTGAGTCCACCGGATCGACATAATAAGAATGCACTAAATAAACCCAAGGTTGAGATGAAAGATTTTGCCACAGCGGCAAATTGGGCTGAGTAAATTCTAACTGATTCCATCCCATGTGCGGAATGGTTAATCCCGGTTCCGAGCGAAATCGGCGCACTTTTCCGGCAATAATTCCCAATCCTGGTTCTGTACCTTCTTCGGAACTGTCAAACAGCATTTGCAAGCCCAAACAAATCCCTAAAAAAGGCTTTCCAGAGGCGATCGCATTTGTTATCGGTTCTATCAAATTGCGCGATCGCAAACTCTGCATTGCCGGGTCAAAGGAACCCACCCCGGGCAAAACCACCGCATCAGCCTGCTCGATTGCAGCAGGAGAATCCGTAATTTTTGGCACTGCACCCACATTTTCTAAGCCTTTACAGACCGAGTGCAGATTGCCCATGTCATAGTCCACTACTGCGATGACAGACATTGACTTACTTGCCTTATATTATCAATATTGCTATTATTGCATAAAATTAGTCATTTTGTTATTTGTTATTTGTTAACTGTTAACTGTTAACTGTTAGTTGTTAGTTGTTAGTTGTTAGTTGTTAGTTGTTAGTTGTTAGTTGTTAGTTGTTAGTTGTTAGTTGTTAGTTGTTGTTTGTTATTTGTTAACAGTCAACAGTCAACAGTCAACAGTCAACAGTCAACAGTCAACAGTCAACAGCCAACAGCCAACAGTCAACAGTCAACAGTCAACAGTCAACAGCCAACAGTCAACAGTCAACAGTCAACAGTTAACAGTCAACAGTCAACAGTCAACAGCCAACAGTCAACAGTCAACAGTCAACAGCCAACAGTCAACAGTCAACAGTCAACAGTCAACAGTCAACAGTCAACAATTCCCAATTATTTATGACAACCAAAATTTTATTAACATCATTTGACACTTGGCTTCCCCATCAAGAATCCAACTCTTCCGACGATTTATTAGCCAAGATTTCCTTAGATAAATCTTTGCCTTCCCTAACTTTTTTGAGAAAGTTGCCCGTTGATTTTGAACTAGCACCGACTTTGGCGATCGCCCAAATCAACCAAATCCAACCAGACACCATTATCTGCTGTGGCATGGCAGAAAGCAGGCAAAAATTAACAGTAGAATCTTGCGCTTGCTGCGATACGGACATTTTGAAAACAACAGTTAATCTTGAAGCGCTAGTCGCAGATTTAGCCGCCACAGAAATCAGTCACGAAGCCGGAAAGTTTGTTTGCGAAGCCCTTTATTATGAGGTTTTAAAACATATTTGCGATTCTCAAATACCCACTCAATGTGTTTTTGTCCACGTCCCGATTTTAACTCCCGACAACACCGACAAGATTGTTGCTGATTTTTTATCTATTGTGAATCGCTTAACAATTAACTATAACATTTCTCAGAAAGATGAGGCGCTGTCGGGCATAGGGCATAGGGAATAGGGCATGGGGCATGGGGCATGGGGCATGGGGCATAGGGCATAGGCCGCCGTGGGCATACCTCACAACGCGATCGAGCCGCTATATCTAACAACTAACAACTAACAACTAACAATTAACAATTAACAATTAACAATTAACAACTAACAATTAACAACTAACAACTAACAACTAACAACTGACAATTGCCAACTGCCAATTGCCAGTTGCCAAGTTTTTAGCCGCCGTAATTCCAACCAGTGCTTTCTAACAGCAACGGATTGCCTTCTCGGTGAACGCCGGCTGCGACAACTTCTCCCACATACACCGTGTGATCGCCGTGTTTCACAGCGCCGACAACATTGCACTCAATGTAACCCAGAGAGTCGGAGATAATCGGACAACCTGTTTCGGCGCCGGCATAAAATTCTACATCCTCAAATTTATTGCCAACGCGGCGCTGCTGCTTGAAGAATTTCTGGGCTAACTCTTTTTGTCCTGCTTCTAGGAAACTCAAAGCAAAGACTCCGCTGGCTTCGATCATGGCGTGGGATTTTGAGTCTTGCTTGACGCAGTTAACGACTAAGGGAGGGGTAAAGGAAGATTGCATCACCCAGCTAGCGGTGAAACCGTTGAGTTCCTCTCCGTCTTTGACGCCGCAAATGTACAATCCGTGGGGGATTTTCCGCAAGATGGTCTTTTTAGCTTGTTCGTCTAGCACGGGCTTACCTGTCGATCGATAATTCTACATTTTCCAGTTTACCTTTTGGAGAGCCCGCAAACCCAACTGTCGATCGGGCGATCGAGCCACACCTACACTGTTGAGATTGCCAATATTGCTTTTTTCGATCGCAAATATGCTGCTTCCCGCCACTTGATTTGGCTCGAATTACATTTAAATATTTGTATCTTTTGACAACTAAGTAGTTAAACAAAATTAATTACACAAACAACTAATATGATATACTACAAATATCAAGTTGTATCCAAAGAGGTTTTATATGTTTTTACTTCGAGATATCAATCCACTTTCGTTGAAATTGCTAAACCGAATTTATCGCGAAAGCAGACATCATGCAGTGCGGCAAAGAGCACATTTTTTAATTTTGGTTGCACAAAATGTCAAAAATGAAAACCTGATGAAAATCTTTAAAGTTAGTTATAAGACCATGTATAACTGGTTGAATCGATGGGAATATGAGGGAATGCTCGGATTATACAATAAACCAGGTAGAGGCAGAAAAAAAACATTTAATTCTGCACAATCAGCTCAAATTAGAGACTGGGTAAAATTGCAACCAAAACAATTAAAACAAGTAGTACAAAACATCAAAAAAGAATGGTGTATTAATACAAGTACGGAAACAATTAAGAGAATAATTAAAAAAAAAGTATGAGTTGGCATAGGATGCGTCGAGGTGTTGGTGGCAAGCCAGACCCCATTGAATACAAGGAAAAAAGCGAAAAGCTGTCAGAATTAAAACAACTAGAAAATGAGGGAAAAATTGATTTATACTATTTGGATGAATCCGGTTTTTGTGGCATCCCTTGTGTCCCTTATGGATGGCAAGATATTGGCGAATATTTGTCAATTGATAGTCGTAGAACTAAGCGTTTAAACGTCTTGGGAATCATGAATCGGCAAAACACTCTTTATGCTTATGTTTCAGAGCAGACTATTAATTCGCTCTGTAATCATAGCCTGCATAGATACTTTCTTTGCTGTGGTGGAGCGGCCAACAGTTATTGTAGTAGATCAAGCTTCTATTCATACTAGCAATGCCATTTTCGAGAAAATAGAAGAATGGAAAGAACGCGGTTTAACTATCTTTGAATTGCCTACTTATTCACCTGAATTGAATTTAATTGAGATTTTGTGGCGGTTTATCAAATATCAATGGCTCGAAATAGATGCCTACTCTAGCTGGCAATCTCTTGTTTCATCAGTAGAAAGAATTCTTAAAGAATTTGGAGATAATTATGTAATTAATTTTGCTTAACTACTTAAGTTGCGAGATAGAAGGAGGCTCTTCCTCCGCACCTGCATTACCAGGCAGAGCGAAAGTAACGAGAAAACAGTCAACTCTCAACTCTCAACAGTCAACAATTCCCCAGGAGTGCAACCGGAATTGATATCACGCAGAGAAACCCGGTTTCTGTAAAAAAAAAACTGGGTTTATCGTCGGTAAGTCTGGGGAATTATCTTCAATCAGCGGTGCTTGATTCTTCTACTCGCAGCCGATCGCACAAAATTCGATCGCACGCCACAGCATCAGTCTCGGCATTCCTCCACACTTCCAACTCAGCTTCCGGCATTGCTTCAAACAAAAAACGTTCTCCCGGAAACACCGTCCGCTCAAAATACCAATTAGGAATATTTGTAATTCGAGCAATTTGCACTTTGCTACTATTATTAAAATAGCAACACAAAATGCGCGTATCGCCTTCGGAAATCACCTCATTTCTTATCAAATTCATGTTTTTAACTTGTTGGTGAATTGTGCAATCCATCGGTGGCTTGCTCGATATTAATATAGCATATAATCACTCACAAAATATATTGTTAGGGTTAATCGACCAATGCCCGTGGGAAAATATTGGCGCTTTCTAGGTATTCCCAAGAAGGTGCAAAAGGCGGTATTGCTAAAGTGCAAGATTTCCATTTTCCCTTGACAGGTGCGTTCAATAATTGACAGTGACCCATTGAACCTCTTTGTAGTTGGTAGTGACCGCAAAAGCCGCATTTAGAGGTAGCAGTGCAGGGCCGATCGCTAATTACAAGATTGGGCTTGCTGTGAATGTTATTGCGTTCTAGGGCTAGAGTTTCCATCAAGGTATTTTTGAAATCTTCACTCTCAAGTATGACAGCCAGATTTCGGTCGGTGCGTCTATCTCAAGGATTAGTTCGATTTTAAGTTTTGTTTAGGGATCGATCGAAAACATATCTTTTTTAAGCGTATAAATCTAGGGATCAATTTAATTTTCTTAAGGTTAAATTTGCTGTCCGGGCTTGCCTGAAGTTGTACTTCCTCAGACGGCAGCTAACGATCCTCGCCTAGGTTGCTGAACAAATCGGCTAAAATTGTATTTGAAAATAATAAACCTTCCGGATCGCTCAGCCTCAAATTGCCCGACAGTGGCAGTTTTGCGCCAGCGTCTAAAATGGCGATCGCCCGATCGGCTGCCACAATTTCCACCCATCCTAGCTGCCAGTAGGGTTGCAAACAATGCCAAATTCGATCGACTGTTTGCTGCGTAAACTTTTGAGTCAGCGCCGACAGGCTGACTCCTTCTGCTAAACGCAAACCTAGCATCAGCGTTTCTAGCAAAATGTCATTTTCTGAGACTTGCAAATTTTGCTCGATTGCTGGGTAAATATCCTGCGGGGCTTCCCCCTCTATTTTTGGGGTAACTTCCGAAGCGGTGGCAGAGATCGATCGCACCCACTGATAATATTCTTGAGTTTTGCGAGGTCTTGTCAACCTCCGCCCTTGCACGTAACTCGCCGCCCCCATTCCCAAACCGTAATAAGGGCGATTTTCCCAATAGACGCGGTTGTGGCGGCACTGATAACCGGGCCGAGAATAATTAGAAATTTCGTAATGTTCGTAGCCGGCATCGGTGAGTATGGAGCGAGCCAAACGGTACATTCCAGCAGCAGTTTCATCTGCCGGAAGCGGCGGTGCGCCTGCTTCAAAGTACCGCCCGAAAGCTGTTCCATCCTCAACAATTAAGTCGTAACTCGACAGGTGAGTCGGGCCAATTTCCACCGCCGATTTCAGGGAAGCTTCCCAGTGTTCTAAAGTTTGGTGCGGCAGTCCCGAAATTAAATCTAAACTGAAATTGACAATCCCGGCCGATCGCACTATTTCTACTGCTTCAAAAATTTCTGCCACAGAGTGCGATCGCCCGCAAGCTTGCAGCAATTCATCCTGAAAAGCTTGCACTCCCAAACTAACTCGATTTACTCCCGCCGCTGCATATCCCCGCAACTGTTCTAAAGTAAACGTTCCGGGGTCGATTTCGATCGAAATTTCCGCCCCAGCAGCAATCCCAAATTTGCCGTCGAGAGTCTCTAAAATCTGGCTCAACTGACTGACTGAAAGCAGCGAAGGCGTGCCGCCCCCAAAAAAAACTGTTGTCAGAGATGTGCCTAAATTTGGAGTTGCTTGAATTTCTTGACACAGGGCGGCAACGTATTGCACAATTGTGCCGGAATTTTCGCCGTTTTTGCGATCGCCCACCACAAAAACCGGAAAATCGCAGTAGTAACAGCGGCGGCGACAAAAAGGTATGTGGAGGTAAGCCGAACTCGGAATGCCGGAATTTGCTGCAAGCTGGCTTTTTTTGAATTCAAATGTTAAATAATCTGTGGTAGCGTTCATTACATCTCAAGCCAAAATTGCGAGTTCAAATCTAAAGTTTTAATTAAAAACTCATAAATAATTATGTATATTATGACATTTTGCTAGCAATAAGGCGGTGCGAACGATGGCGGGACGCCCCGCAAGCTACGGCTGTTTGAGTTTTTCCGGCTACCGCGATCGACCGGCAGAAATTCCCGAACAGAGTCGGGGGCGCTATATTCGCGCATCTTGTCTGCGATCGGGGGCGGGATGTCCGGCCGCCAAGCTCGATCGGGCATCCCCCTCAACGGCACAAGCGCGAAATATAAGTTCATGAAAATTTATCAGTAAAGATAGCGATATCCGACCGCAACAGCGGAAAAAACTGTCAGCACACAAAAGATATAATGTAAACAAATTCATTAACCTAGAACTAATGCTAGACGCAATCATAATAATCTCATTCATAATCGCAGGCGGAGGCATCGGCTATTACGGAGTAGAGCTGCTGCCGAACAACCTGCTGGAGCAAGTTACAAATATACAAGGTTTAAGTTCCGTACTCGGCTCGTTTGGAGCATTAATCGGCTTCGTGTTCGGATTAGTGGCTCAAACAACCTACAGGCGGCTGGAAAAGAAAGTCGGCGATATGCCGGTGGAGATGCTGCTGACACGGGCGATCGGCTTAATCATCGGACTGCTAGTCGCGAACTTAATGCTGGCTCCGCTGTTCCTGCTACCAATTCCCCCCGAGTTCGGGTTCATTAAACCCCTAGTCGCAGTATTGGGCAGCATCTTGTTCGGTTTCACAGGTGTCAGCTTAACCGACACTCACGGCCGCGCTTTCTTGCGCCTGATCAACCCCAAAAGCTTAGACACGGTGTTGGTAGCCGAAGGAACATTCAAACCAGCCTCTGCCAAAGTAGTCGATACAAGCTGCATAATTGACGGTCGGATTGAAAACCTGCTAGAAACAGGTTTCCTCGAAGGTCAAATTATCATCCCGCAATTCGTGCTCCAAGAACTGCAACTCGTAGCCGATTCCGCCAACGATCAAAAGCGAGTGCGCGGGCGCCGCGGCTTAGATGTACTCAACCGCATCAAAGAAACATATCCAGAACGGATTCAAATTCACTCGGCTGACTACGAAGATATTCCCACAGTCGATGCCAAATTAGTCCGCTTCGCCTTAGATATCGACGGCATTTTGCTCACCAACGATTACAACTTGTCGAAAGTAGCTACCGTCCAAAAACTGCCAGTTTTGAACATCAACGATTTGACTCATGCAGTGCGCCCCACTTATTTGCCGGGAGATACGATCGAACTAAAAATCCGCAAAGAAGGCAAAGAACCATCTCAGGGAATCGGTTACTTGGACGACGGCACAATGGTAGTCGTAGAAGCAGGCAGCAGCTACGTCGGAGCCGAAGCCAGAGTCGTAGTCACCAGCGCCCTGCAAACCAGCGCAGGCCGCATGATTTTTGCCCGCCCCCAAGAGTCTGTCATTGCTTGAAACCCAGAAACAATGACCAGAGCAATTAGAATCAAATATTGCGATCGGTGTTCCCAATCTGCCCCGACTCTCTACCGCGCCCGGTATGACGAGTCGGGGCAGTGGTTTTTTCTGTGTCTTAAATGTTGGGAATCGGTAAGTAAAAATAATCCTTTTTACTTCTACGGCGGCACTTGGAAAGCCAGCAAGAAAAAATAGCAATTACCAGATTCTTCTTCTTTTCTCTTCCTTAGCGTCAAGAGCGCCTTCGCGGTTCAATCATATCAAAATATAAGCCGATCGCCCTTTTTCAGCTTTCCCCCAAGTTTCAACGGCGGCGCGGGGGCGGAAGCCTCGCGCTATTGCCATTTTGTGGTTGCAGTTTTTCTTGCAGCTTCATCGTCAAACTCACCCGCTTTAACTTCTCATTCACCTCCAAAACCCGCACCTTCACAACTTGTCCGACTTTCACAATTTGTTTCGGATCGTCCACAAATCGATCGGCTAATTGAGAAATATGAACCAAACCATCTTGGTGCACTCCCACATCAACAAAGGCTCCAAAGTTAGCTACATTCGTAATTATGCCTTCTAATTCCATCCCCACTTGTAAATCAGAGATTTCTTTAATTCCAGCTTGGAAAGTCGCATATTTAAACTCGGCGCGCGGGTCTCTTCCCGGCTTTTCTAGTTCGGAAATAATGTCTCGGAGCGTCGGTTCTCCGACTTTTTCTGTGACATATTTTTTAATATTTACAGTCTTGATTTTTTCCGATATTTGTGTTATTCCTGTCAGCGGCAAACTTAAATCTTTGGCGATCGCCTGCACGACAGGATAACTTTCGGGATGAACTGCTGTATTGTCCAGCGGGTTTTCACCGCCGCGAATGCGAAGAAAGCCGGCTGCTTGTTCAAAAGCTTTTGGGCCGAGTTTGGGAACTTTCAGGAGTTGGCGGCGATTTTTAAACGCGCCGTTTTCGTTGCGGTAATTGACGATATTTTTGGCAACAGTTGCCGTCATTCCCGACACAAAGGTCAGCAGTTCTTTGGAGGCTGTGTTTAAGTCAACTCCGACATAATTAACGCAGCTTTCGACTGTTTCGTCGAGTTTCTTTCTGAGCAATTTTTGGTCAACGTCGTGCTGGTATTGACCGACTCCGATTGATTTCGGGTCGATTTTCACGAGTTCGGCTAAAGGATCTTGCAAGCGCCTTCCAATGCTGACTGCGCCCCTGACTGTGATGTCGAGATCGGGAAATTCGGCGATCGCCACTTCGCTTGCTGAATAAATCGATGCGCCGGATTCGTTCACCATGACTTTAATCGGTTTTCTGTCCATTTCGGCCAAAACTTCCGAAACAAACTCGTCTGTTTCGCGGGAAGCTGTACCGTTGCCGATCGCGATTAATTCAATTTTATATTTTTCAATTAAATGCTTGACAATTTTACCAGCTTGCTGTCGCTGGGCAGCAGCTTGGTGGGGGAAAATTGCTTGATATTCCAAAAATTGCCCGGTTTCGTCGAGGGCGGAAACTTTGCACCCGGTGCGAAATCCCGGATCGATCGCCAGTGTGGGTTTCATTCCCGCCGGTGCCGACAGCAGCAACTCGCGGAGGTTGGTTTCAAAGGTGGCGATGGACTCGATATCGGCGCAGGCTTTGTGGTGCGATCGTACTTCGGTAATTAACGAAGTCTTCATCAGTCGGTTGAAAGCATCCTTTAAGGTCGATCGATAAAACTCCTTAACTGTTGCTATCCTAGTTCTAATTTCCTGAGATTCCAAATAAGCCATCACCGCCGATTCATCAAAAGCCAAGTCTAAATCTAAAACCCCCTCCGTTTCCCCGCGAAACAGCGCTAACATATTGTGCGGCTGAACGCTTCTCGCAGCCACCTGGTAATTGCGGTACATTTCAAACTTAGTGCTTCCTTCCGGGAAATCATCTTTAATTTTCGAGACAAAAACCCCAGTTTTCATCAAAAAATCTCGCAAATAAGCTCGGTATTCAGCTTGTTCTGAAACCGCCTCCGCCAAAATATCTCCAGCACCTTTCAGAGCATCTTCAGCAGTTTTCACCCCCTTTTCTTCCGAAATGTATTTAGCTGCTTCCGCCTCAAAATCTGCCGGTTGAGCCGCCGGCAAGTTCAGATTTTTTATAAAATTTGCCAGCGGTTCCAAACCTTTTTCTCTGGCAATTGTCGCCCGCGTCCGCCGCTTCGGTTTGTAAGGCAAATAAAGGTCTTCCAGTTCATTTTTTTGCAGACACGATTCAATTTTAGCTTGCAATTCCTCCGTCAGTTTGCCCTGGGAGGCGATCGTCTCTAAAATCGACTTTTTGCGGTCTTCGATTTCCGTCAAATACGTGAAGCGATCGGAAATATCCCGCAACTGAATTTCGTTCAGCAAATCGGTGCGTTCTTTGCGGTAGCGGGCAATAAACGGAATAGTTGCGCCCTCGGCGAAAAGTTCCAGAGCATTATTGACTTGGGAGAGATTGATGTCAAGTTCTTGAGCAATCAGTTGAGGAATGTCGATCATAGTGCAGATTTTTGGTTTAAGTAGGGACGGGTTCAGCTAACAATCTCCGATAGAAGCCAGAAGATTAAGGCAAAACCCGCCCTCTTCTCTTCATCTAATCTTTATTGTTACCCATCTACTTAGCAGTATTATACCATTTTTCTTTCATATGTGCTATGGATGAAGTCCGAAGCCCCCCCTTAATAAGGGGGGGTTGGGGGGGGTAATATCTAGCGCTACTTTATTCCATTGGTATTAAAGTAATCTTAGCATAAACTTGAGAGAGATTGATGTCAAGTTATCAAACAATCAGTTGAGCAATGCCGATCGCAGTGCAAATTTTTGGTTCGGATAGGGGCGGGTTCAGCTAACAATCTCGGATCCAAGCCAGAAAATCGAGACCAAAGCCGCCTCTTCTCTTCTCTTCTCTTCATCTTTATTGTTACTGTTTCCACCGCCATTTCTTCAACCCGCACACCATCCGGGTTTTGTTTATACAAACGCGGTTTAAACCGCCAGTTTTTTTAGTTGATTGCTAACACTATTTGCAGTCAATTCATCCGCGTAAGGTGACTGATGCAAATAAGCTTTACCCGCAGAACCAAAAAGTTGCAGTTTACCAGAAATCACCGATCGCATAGCATCGATCGCCTTTTGCATAACTTCCAACAAATCAGGATCGGACAAAGAGTTGCTAGTTTTCAACACCTTCATATAAGCATCGCGAACTTCCGTATTCACATTAAACTTAGATACGCCTAATTTAATAGATTGATCGATCATCGATTCCGGCAAACCGCTAGCGCCGTGCAACACTAACGGCACCGAAACAGAAGCCCGGATTTTTGCCAAGCGCGGAAAATCTAGTTTCGGTTCGCTGAAATATTTGCCGTGAACGTTGCCAATAGTTACCGCCAGAAAATCCACCTTAGTTGCTTGAATAAACTCGACAGCTTCCACTGGATCGGTCATTTTAGCCGCTTTTTCTTCGATTGTCAAACCATCTTCTGTGCCGCTAATTCTGCCGATTTCTGCTTCAACCACCGCACCGTTAGCGTGGGATAATTCAGTCATTTTCCGAGTAAATATTAAGTTTTGTTCGTAGGACAAAGGAGAACCGTCAGCCATAATTGACTTGATGCCGGCGGCTAGGGCGAGGTGAATATCTTTTTCTGAGGTACTGTGATCTAAGTGTACTGCGATCGGCACTACAGAATTCCGCGCGGCTTCCATGCAAAGCGCGACTAAAGGCGATTTTCCGTATTTGAGGGCGCTGGGGTGAAGTTGCAGCATCGCAGGACTTTGCAGTGCTTCGGCGGCATCGATGACGGCTTTTACTCCTTCGAGATTGTACACATTAAAAGCGCCGATCGCATAAGCGTTTCTCCGGGCCGTGTTCAGCAATTCGCTAGTTGAGGCGAGCATAAATACCTTACTTAAAAACTTTTTAGAAGTCATTAGTCATTAGTCATTAGTCAGTAGGGGCGGTGCCCCCGTGCCCGCCCTCCTGCGGTCATTAGTCATTAGTCATTAGTCCAACGTCATGTTTTGCTGTCTCCTCCGAGCTTTCCGTACAACGTCATCAGGAAGAAGGAAGCCGTAGGGTGCGGATACATCGACAATCCCCAAACAAACATCGACAATTTCACAGCGACGCACCTTATACAATAGTTATTGTATGGTGCGTCAGGGCTGAATCTTTTGACAAAAAACTAATAATTTTCTATCTGACGCACCATACAACTTTATGCACTATTTTTGTGCGTTACCAGCGTGCAAACCGCACTCTTTTAGTGTAGCTTCTTCCCACCACCAACGACCTTCGCGTTCGTGTTGGTTGGGCAATACCGGTCTCGTACAAGGTTCGCAACCAATGCTGACAAAACCGCGTTCGTGCAACTTGTTGTAAGGCACATCCAAAGCGCGAATATAATCCCAAACTTCTGCCGAAGACCAGTTTGCTAAGGGATTGAATTTAATTAATTCATGGTCTGGAGTTGAGAATGCACTGTCCACTTCAATAACCGGAATATGGTTGCGGGTACTGGGACTTTGGTCTTTGCGCTGGCCGGTAATCCAAGCATCGAGAGTATTTAATTTGCGGCGCAACGGCTTAACTTTTCGCACGCCGCAGCATTCTTTGTGACCGTCTTGATAAAAACTAAACAATCCCTTTTCATCTACTAGGGCTTGTACTTCTGCTGCATCGGGAAACATTACTTCTAATTTAATGCCGTAATGTTCTCTGACTTTCTCCAAAAACTGATAGGTTTCTGAGTGCAACCGTCCCGTGTCTAAAGTGAAAACGCGGAAGTTTTTGGTAATTTTTGAGGCTATATCAATCAGAACTACATCTTCAGCACCGCTGAAAGAAATTGAGATATTATCAAAATTTTCTAGGGCAAATTTGATAATTTCTCGCGGTGTTTTTTGACTGTATTCTGATTCTAGGGCGGCAATGTTGAGATTTCTCTGGATGGCAACCATATTTTCGGGTTTTCAGTGTTCTTTTCCTCTAGCCCCTGATTATAGCCCAATAGCGTTCAGTCAAGGCCAAAACTCAACAAATCTATGTAGGTTGGGTTGAACTGATAGAAGAGCACCTGTGGCAAAAACCGGGTTTCTGACCGCAAAAACTGCATCACAACCTATATCTCTCGTTCAGAAACCCGGTTTTTAAGAGCTTGTTGAGAATGGTGCTCTTCTGTCAGGTTGAACGAAGTCAACCCTCCGCTTCACTCCGCCCAACAAAGCTCGGAAACGCAGGGTTCGTGCCAGGGCCCAACCTACAATCTCGATTGTAGCCCAATAGGCTTGGGTCAAGGAAAATTGTAGCGAAAATGTTGGGCGAGAGTTAAACGGAGGGTTCGTTGCACGGGCCCAACCTACGCACTACTTTGCGTAAATTTTACGTTACAAACTTTGCATTTCCTTCTGCCACTTTTTTAACAAAATGTCTCGCTCTTTTTGTTCTTGAGGTTCCGGCATTCTCAAGCCATTTGTAGGATCGTATTTGCCGTAATACTGCGACATTCCCTGAAAAGATTTAGTTCCATCGTTGGGCAGAATCTTTTTCTGTTTCAGCCATTTTTCACAGGAACTCTGCCACATAAAAACGCGATCGTGCACTTCGCCACCTAATTTTCTGAGGCGCTTAATTGAAAGTTCTTTTTTGACAAACAACAGCCGATCGCTCTCTTTGCTGCGCCCAATTAACCGAAGTTCCGCCCCGGTGCCCCGGAAAAACTCGATCGCACAATACTCCTCCAATTCAAAAATGCAGACTTCAGTTGCAGGAGCGCCATCCTCCGGTAAGATATCCACATCAAACTGCAACTGGTAGCCGATCGCGCTCGCAGACGACTGCGGCAAAAGCAACCGCACCCGCTTCAGGCGATCGCTATAATTTGCCCAAAAATCCCGGCGCTCCTCCAACTGCTTAATTTCCGCATCAGACAGCCGCAGCATCCGCGCCACCAAATCAATTGTTTTCTGGAAATAACTGTAATTTAGTGCGCCAATCCATCGAATCAGCGACTCTCGCGCGGGAGCCGAAACTAACTGCAATTTGGGATAATATTCATCTCGCACCCACTCAACCAATTTCGGCCTTTGATTTTTGAGAATATCGCTCGAAATTTTCACTAACAACTCTTCAACTGCTGCAAGTTGCGGCGCTGGTGGCATTTCCTTCAAGCAGCGCAGCAGCCATTCTACGCCCGACAAATCGGAAACCTGATTTTTAGCAAAAATTCCCGCAAGATGTACTCGAGCGCGATCGGCTGCGGGGATTGTGGCGGGTAACTGAGCTTTTGCTAACAGTTCGGTTGGGGTTTTTAGATATTGCCAACAGAGCTTTGCTAGCTCGTAATCAGAGTTATCGCGAGTCAGGATTTTAATAATTTGTACTGGTAAAGCATCGATACCCGCCGCCGTGCTGGCAAATTCGGCAAAGCACTCTACCAAAGAGCGATCGAGCACCGGAACATTACTGGAAACAGGATTTTCTAACTGCTGGCTGTGGTGCAGAGCCAATCGCCACAGCAACTGCTGTTTCAGGCGGACATTGTTTTGAGCTACCAGCCAAATAGCTTGGGATATTTCTGGGGCGCGATCGGGGTTTTTGATATCCCATTCAGCTTTTGCCCGGAGACAATAAGTCCATTCCAGAGGAGTAATGCTGTCAGCTCGATCGTTCTGAATATCTGCTATAATTTCTGCTATTCCCCGCCGCGATATCCCTTTTTGTTCGGGAACATTTGGCTTGTTTTTGTGAACAAAATTTCCCGCAGCCGTGATTTTTTCTGGCAACCGATGGCTGGGGTGTGGCGGCAGTTGAATTTCGCGAAAATAAACGCTCATTTTAATAAAAATATCCTATTAAATTACTGAAGTAGTATTAAGCTTTTGCGGCATTTAAACCTTATATCACAAAACAATAAAATTCTTGTGGGGAGTAGGGGTTGGGCAGGAGAGCCCGCCCTGAATATGCACTTTAAATGGGAGCATCTCATATTTGTAAAAACACTTCTTCTGGCTCCTTCCTTTTTCCTCTTTCCTCAAGCCGAACTGCCTCCTGCCCCCTGCCTCAAAACTCCAATTTTGGGCGGGGCTGCTTTCCTTGAGATGCTCCCCTTTAAATGCGCGACAGCTTATTTATTTTTTGACGCACCGAGCGAGTTTGTTTGACAAATTTTCCACGGAATTGGGCGATCGCTCAAAGTTGAAAAACTCGGTTTTTGCGATCGCCCGCGCCAGTTTGGTGATTGTAGTATTTTACACAATTTTCCAGATTAAGGGAAGATGGAACTGGGAAAAATCGGGAGCATCTCCGGCTTGGCAAAAATCTTTTTTTGTTGTGGTTGCAGTGCGATCGCACTACTATAAAAGCAAAACACAGAGGTACCCGAAAAATTGCTCGGTTGCCTAGGATTCTATCTTTCGGCCGAAGTCAATTAAGCTTGTTTGTGCGGTGCTAGCCTGTCTGCTCAAAAGCCAAGGAAAAAAGTGCGATCGCCCGAAATAAAAATCTCTCTCTCAGGTAGCATAGACTAAATTTGTAAAGTGTTATTAAATTTAACTGTACGCGACAACAACTCACAAGTTAACAGAAGTTGCCAGCACTACCTACCGCAACAAACCTCGTTCGCGTAGCAAATTTTACAATAGATAAATAAGAAGGTTTGTCATGAGAATTGCCCAAATTGCCCCCCTAGCAGAGCGAGTTCCGCCCCCAGCTTACGGAGGAATTGAACTGGTAGTCAGCCTCTTGACCGAGGAATTAGTCAAAAGGGGACATGATGTCACCTTATTTGCTTCCGGCGATTCAATTACTTCTGCTACTTTAGAATCAGTTCACCCCAGAGCTTTGCGTCTAGATTCCACCGTTAAAGAATACGGAATTTATGATATGCTGCAACTGAGCAAAGTCTATGAAAAAGCCGGAGAATTTGACATCATTCACTCCCACGTAGGCTGCGCTGCCTTGTCTTACTCGCGCTTAGTAAAAACGCCCACAGTTCACACCCTCCACGGCATTTTTACCCCCGACAACGAGAAGATGTTTAGCTACGCCCGCACTCAGCCTTATGTAAGTATTTCCAACTCTCAGCGGGAAGATAGACTAAATCTTAACTACCTTGCCACAGTTTATAACGGCATCGATCCGGCAACCTACGAATTTCACGCGCAGCCGGACAATCCTGCTTATTTAGCTTTTCTCGGTCGAATTTCACCAGAAAAAGGGGCGCATTTAGCCATAGAAATTGCCAAAAAATCCGGCTGGCATTTAAAGATTGCGGGCAAAGTAGATGTTGTCGATCGCGAATATTTCGAGCAACAAGTTAAGCCGCACATTGACGGCAAACAAATAGAATATTTAGGCGAAGCCAACCACGCCCAAAAAAGTGTGCTGATGGGCGGTGCAGTCGCGACATTATTTCCGATTACTTGGCGCGAACCTTTCGGGTTAGTCATGATTGAGTCAATGGTGACGGGAACGCCCGTAATTGCTATGAAATTGGGTTCGACTCCCGAAGTAATTGTTCACGGAAAAACTGGTTTTCTGTGCGAAAGCGTGGCAGAATGTATCGCCGCCATCGAGCCGGCCCGGAAACTAGATCGCAGCGCTTGCCGCCAACAGGCGATCGATCGTTTCAGCGTTCAAACAATGGTTGACGGCTACGAAGCAGTTTACCGACAAATTTTAAAAGAGCGCTTTTCGCAAAACGGTTACGCGCATCATTTAACTGAATTAGAACTTCCCAGCAGATAGCTGCGCGAGGACAAATTAAACGCAAGGCTGGTTTAGTTATCGAAAAGTTACTTACCACATTCAATCAACCGGGTTTTTTTATGGAAACACCCGGTTTTAATCTGAGTTTAATTAATTGTCATTTTAGTTCTCGTAAAACAGGCTCGAACTTTCACCAGAAGATTCTCAGCAGCAAGAGGAAGAAGGACACGGCATTGCCATGTTCCTAATGTATTTCAGAGGATTAGATAATATTACAAAAGGTTTTTTAATTAATTCTTTGGGACGGCCTCGCGTGCCCATCCCACGAAAAAAATGTGGGATGGGCACGCGAGCC
>NZ_JADEXD010000265.1 GCF_015207285.1 Tychonema sp. LEGE 07203
CCCCCTCTCCCCCTCTCCCATTCTCCCCCTCTCCTTCAATTAACTAAGTTCTAATTTTCAATTCAGCCTGTGCTTCCCGCCGCAGTCTAGAGGCAATTCTAAAAAGTTCTTGACCTGTGTGCAAATGGCGATCGTCATAATTTAGAGTAAATAAATGCAATTCTTCTATCCCGTCTCCGAGTCGATCGAGCGAATAGTAGAGATGGGCTGCAACTCCGGCTAAATTTGATGGATTGGGCATGGATCTGAGAAAGTTGTGAGCTTTTTCAAGAAATTCGCTGCTGGTTTCGATATAGGCTTGAAACTTTTCTATCAATTCGTCGTCGAAGGGATCTGCGGACAATTCGTTTATTTCTTTTTTAAGCGGTTTCAAAATGCTGTTGAGCATTCGATTGACTGGTTTGTATACTTTAATCAGCCACTGTTCCATTTGTTCGTCTGCATCCCTGGCTGTTTGCTGTCGCTGGCGGCTGAAGTTGGACGCGCCGGATGATTGCGGTTGGCTTGGCTGGGAAATTTGCCGATCGTAAGATTGTCTTTGCTGGGCATCTCCTAATATTTCATAGGCTGCATTGAGGCGGATAATCTCTTCGTGACCGGCTGTTTTACTCTGGCTATCTGGATGAAATATTTTGACTAAGCGGCGGTATGCTTGTTTGATCTCGGCTTGTGTTGCTGTTGGGCTAATCTTTAGCGTTGTGTAGTGATTGGTAACGGAAGACACGCTCTTATTTCCTTGAAATCTAGATAATATGCGAAAAACTGCTTGACAAAAATATCATTATCTGCTAATGTTTTAGGTATTTAGTTGATATAAATGTCAAAAAATGCAGGTAAAAAACCTCATTTTTCAAGTTAGCATAGATCTATTTTATAAACACATTTATTTTTGGCAAGTTTGTAGTGAGGATTTGAGTCGATCGGGACTCATATCGTTTCCGGTTGCATCGGAATGATACTGAGGACTCGGTGTCGTGTCTTGATTGTGGGTAATATTAATTCTGATTGCCGGAGTCGCTCTCAAATCCTGACTGATTGCACAAAACTGCGATCGCCGACAGTTCGGAGTTGATACAGTCTAAAAGCAGAGCAGGGCGTGTATTGTACGCCTGCTCTTAGTTTCTGCGGCGATTCTAGGGCGCAGTTTGTTTGTCTAGTTGAGGGCCATCGCGAAATTCTGTTCTGGCTCTTGGAATAAGGGAGTGCTCAGATAGCGTTCGCCGAAGCTAGGCTGAATCATCACGATCAATTTCCCGGCATTTTCGGGACGCTTGCCGATTTTCAAGGCCGCACAAAGTGCTGCACCGCTGGAAATACCGGACAAAAGTCCTTCTTCTCTGGCCAAGCGACGCCCGTAGTCGATCGCCTCGTCATCGGTAACAATTATCACCTCGTCGATCGCCTCCACATTCAGCACCGGCGGTACAAACCCGGCACCAATACCTTGAATTTTGTGAGGCCCGGGCTTTCCGCCCGACAGTACCTGACTGTTGGCCGGCTCAACGGCGATCGCCTTAAACTCGGGTTTCCGCGACTTGAGTACCTCTGCAACACCCGTAATCGTACCGCCAGTGCCGACTCCAGAAATCAGGAAATCCACCTCGCCGTCGGTATCTGCCCAAATTTCCTCAGCCGTTGTCGAACGGTGAACCTCCGGGTTAGCTGGATTCCGAAACTGCTGCAACATATACGCATTGGGAGTTTTGTCCACAATCTCTTGAGCGCGGCGGATGCAGCCGCTCATGCCCTCAATGCCGGGAGTCAGTTCTAGTTGGGCTCCGTAAGCTCGCAGCATCGATCGGCGTTCCGTACTCATCGTATCGGGCATTGTCAAAATCAATTGGTACCCTTTAGCCGCCGCCACCATTGCCAGAGCAATTCCGGTATTTCCAGAAGTCGGCTCTACTAAAACCGTTTTTCCTGGAGCAATCAGCCCTTCTGCCTCGGCTTGATTGACCATATTCACACCAATCCGGTCTTTTACCGATGCTGCCGGATTCATGCCTTCGAGTTTGACCACGATTCGAGCCAAGCAGCCTTCGGCTTGGGGAATGCGGTTGAGCTGCACCAGGGGCGTGCGCCCCACCAATTCTGTAATGTCGGTAGCAATACGCATAATTTGTGTCAGTTTGTGGTTGAAAGTAAATCTTAATTCCTAGCTGGCCATACTAACTAGATGTAATACATGATATCGAGCTGCCGTCTGCCATTGCGCTTTTCGCACAGATCCTGTAGCGTGTATTTTTGCAAAACCGAGTTGGCAGTCGATCGGGCTTCTTGCCAAACCTCCCAAATCACAGCACTTTCTACAGTTTGAGCGGGCGAGTCTTTTTGGGAGCGATCGAATTCTGAGCCTTCGAGACAGTTGACAATTTCCAGGAGTGTAATTTTCCACGGTTCCCTGGCCAAGATATAACCGCCCTTAGCTCCTCGCTGACTGCGAATGAGCCCGCAGCGTCTCATGGTAGCCAGCAACTGTTCTAAATATCGATCGGGAATATTTTGCTGAGCCGCTATCTGGCGAATTTGCAGGGGCTCGCCCTCATCGTAGCAATCGGCCAGTTCCAGCAAAGCTAAGATTGCGTATTCGCTTTTACAGGAGAGTTCTACCATGATTTTACTTTTAAATACCAGAATGCTCAACTTTGAAGTTAGATTTTAGAATCATTCTCAATTTTGAGTTCCAAATTCTCACTCCTCACCTTTGATTATACCCCGGTTCTCCACTGGAGTTTGTTGAGTTTCATAGATTTATTGCAAAAGAGGCTCGCAGGGCGATCGTATGTATGCCTCATCAATCCACAGTCCGCTCCTCGCGGTGACTTCCGTCAAGCACTCTCATCTAAAGTAGAAAAATCAAGTAATGATGGAACATCAAAGCAAGGTAGTTCAACTTGCAAATACTTATCTCCACACAAATTCTCTGGCTTACCATCTCTATACATAATCAGAGCTTGAGCCTGCGCCCACATCGCCACTTCTTTTCGTTCCATGTCATTGAGTCTAGAGGCAATTGTTTGCAAAGCTTTCAAAGTCAGCGCTTGATCGAGTACCACCGAAATCATGGTCATTTCATAACAATATTCCATATATTCGTAGGGAATCTGCTCGTAGGGTGGGGGCGGAGCGACACGCTTCAAATGCTGGTAGATCTCGGTTCTGCGATCGAAATCCACCAATTCCTCAATCAAAGGCAATATCGGCACTAAGACGGCGGGTGGAGGAATTTTTCTCTGATACTTACGGGAATTTGGCGAAAAATAGGCAATCCGAAGAGTTCTTTCCCACTCTCTCATCGCTCTTTTGGCTTCAAGACAGAAGAAGTGAAACCTGACCCATTTCTCTAAATCAATTGCCACATTCCGTCCCATCTGCTGTGCTAGCAGGGGCAACGCCTTCACAATTACCTGCCGTACAAGCTCGCCTCGCTCCCCATGTGTGCCTGTCCAATCCCTCATACGATAGCGAGTCTTATGCTCAATAAAAGCCTGGGTATAAATGGACTCCCATATAGATGGTTGCTCTAATAGAGCATTTGGCAATCCCAGCAACGGTAGGAAAGGAGCCGCCCACGGTAAAGTGGGTAAAGACAAAGCTTCCAAATACTCCGAGCTTTCCCCATCTTTCCAATAAAAATCAAGTTCCAAACAGTTTTGTTTTGTCATAAATGATCGTGTCTATCAAGGCCTAAAACGTAAGTCTAACCCTAGAAGCCTTGCAATTACTTCCAGTGCGATCAGAACAGCTCCGCCTACCCCCGCTGCTACCCATAAAGCACCGTCTCTTACCTGTGCGCCAAGCTCATTTGCCCGTGCCAGTAAGGTACTTCGGTTTCTGATATCTGGCTCTTCAGGAGGTTGTTTTTGACTATACTCCAAAGCTTGGTCATAGGCATCCTGCATTGTAGACCCGCCGTATCCATCCGGATCATAATCATCACAATTGTCCATTTCTTCACGTTCCTTGAGCAATTTTTTTTAAATCATCTTTCACTTCATTGTACTTCTTTATATGTCCCTTCCAAGAACCCGGGTCGCCAGTCACTGTAGTCCGGCGACCTGATAAGGGAGGAATTCGCGGGACTGGAGGATCGGTAATTTCATAACGCCGATTATAAAGATCCTGATCGTCTAAGCGCAGATCGTCGAAGCGTTTTTTCAACTCTTTACCAAGAGCTATAATTTTCTCTATGAGTGTTAAGCATGGATCATCGGGAGCAGCAGCAACCAACCCCAAAGGATTACCACCGATCGCAATCACAGCCGGAATAGCACCTGTTGGTATGATATTCGGATTAAACTTCTCAACAGCCCGCGTTTTCAAAGCGTAAGCAGGATTTTCAACAGTCTTAATAATTTCCTCCACATCAAAGACATATGCACTTCCACCACCACTGAGAGTAGGATAAGAACCAATCAGATACTTCCCATCACCAGAAAGAGCCACATTATTAGTTAAACTCCCCGGCACCGGTTCAGTAGCAGCAACTAATTTCGGATTTGGCCCCAACGGATCTTTAATAATCCCAATATTTCCCCCCGCCAGCGGATTGGCATCAAGTTCAAGGATTTTTTTACTGTTAAGTAGTTAAGCAAAATTAATTACATAATTATCTCCAAATTCTTTAAGAATTCTTTCTACTGATGAAACAAGAGATTGCCAGCTAGAGTAGGCATCTATTTCGAGCCATTGATATTTGATAAACC